>NZ_CAXAVR010000009.1:0-49158 GCF_963972535.1 uncultured Salegentibacter sp. | reverse complement strand
AATTATAGATTTCAAATTGTTCATTTTTAATTGCATCTTTTGTAATATCTTTTTCAAGTTCTTTTATCAAATTTAATTTTTGCTTGTTAAGCAAAATCTTTTCTATAGTTGGTTCGGCATATTCAAAAGGAGCATCCTGCCCTCGTTCCAACACATTTTTTACATAGATCAAATATACACCTAATGAATCTTCTACCTGAAGAAAATTAGATTTGTTTAAGAGTTTCCCCCTGTGATCTATAGTTAAAGCAGGGATTTTATCGTAAACCGTTTTTAACTTCACCCAAACCGAATCATTAAAAGAATAATTTTTAAACTGAAGAGAAAGTTTATCAAGCTCTTCCTTATCCTTCTCATCAAAGCTGGTTAGGTAAGATTTTATTTCATTTATATTGGTGTTATTTTCAGCAAGGCTTACATACCTTAATTTCAATAGATCTTCTGTAAGCTTAAAATTACCTTTATTTTCTTCAAAATAAGCTTCCATTTCCTCCTTTGGCACAGTACTATCTAATTGCCTGCTTACCACCGCATCTTTGTAAGCACTCGTATAAAGTTCATTTTTATAATTTTCTATGAGATCTCTAAACTCTCTTTGTTGACTTTCGGGAAGATTTAATTGTGCCCTGTCTATAAGTAATTGTTGCGTGGCCCAGCGGTTTATATAATTGGAAACTATAATAGCGCTATCTTCCTGAGAAGTATTTTCGTTTATTAGCGCGTTAATATCCTCTTCATACAAATAAGCATCGTTAACCCTTACTATAACTGTGCGATCTTCTTCTTTTTCAAGATAAGAGCAACCCGCAAGCATAAAACCAGCCAGCAGAAAACATATAAAAACAGGTGATATCTTCAAAATCATCAGTTATTGAGATAGCAATTTACATACCATTTTCAAATGACTTAACGCCTGTAATTTGCCAGTAAGCAAAAATAAGAATTCATTTAGGTTCCACAAGCTTATGTTTAAACGATTACAGCTAGTTAAAAATTATAATTGTTTTATCTTAAGTATCTTTAAATGAAGTTTAAAAAGTATTTTTTTTGAATTCTTTAAAAATTGATTAATATGAAATATACCACTGAAATTAAAATAATAAAGCCACGTACAGAAGTTGTTGAAAAATTTAGCAATCCAGATAATATGAAACATTGGCAACGCGGGTTTATTTCTATGGAACCTATTAGTGGAAAATTAGGAGAAGAAGGTTCAAAGAATATGCTAAAATATAAGATGGGAAAGCGAGATATTGAAATGGAAGAAAAAATTGTTAAAAACGATCTTCCTGCGCAGTTTCACGCAAACTATTCGGCAAAAGGTGTCTACAATATTCAGGAAAACTTTTTCGAGGAAACTCCAGAAGGGCATACACTTTGGATTTCTCACAACGAATTTAATTTTAGCGGTTTTATGAAATTAATGGGCCTCTTTATGCCTGGCGCCTTTAGAAAACAATCTTACCAGTATATGAAAGATTTTAAAGATTTTGTAGAAAACGACCAAAGTGTTTTAAACAAGAAATAGTTTTAAGATTTAATATGAATAATTAAAAGCTGCTATTATATTTGCCAAAAACAATTTAATCATGATACGAAGCAGTTTATTAATTGCCTTTTTAACTTTTAGCATTTTTGCAAGCGCACAAACCAAAGTAGGAACTATAGACACCGATTACATTCTTTCACAAATGCCCCAAATGGAAGCTGTAAACAAAGGATTAGAAACCTATGACAAGGAATTACAACAAGATTTCCAGGCCAATGTTAAGCAATACGACACCCTGGTAAAAACTTACCAGGCTAATGCCGAAAGCCTTGCTGCAGAAGCACGCCAGGAAAGTGAGTCTAAAATTATTGAACTTGAGAACCAGATCAAGCAGTTTAGACAAAGAGCCCAGTTAATGATGCAAATGCGCAGAAATGAGCTTACTAATCCACTTTATAAAAAAATTGACGCTGCCATGCGAGCTGTAATAGACGAAGAAGGATTTACTCAAATTCTACACGCCGGCGGAAACAGCATTGCTTTCTCTGCAGAAGAATATGATATTACCGAAAAAGTAATGAATAAAATGGGAATTGAAATTCCTGTTGCAGCTGAAGAAGAATAGCAAGAAATTAGATCCTGTAATAAATTCAGGGTGACGTATTTAAAAAAGCCCTCTCAGATTATAAAACCTGAGAGGGCTTTTCAATTTATAAGGCAATAAGTTTACCTGCTGTAATTAGGTGATTCATTAGTAATGGTAACATCATGCGGATGCCCTTCACTAATTCCAGAAGAGGTGATTTTCACGAATTTCGCAGTCTCCTTTAAGGTTTCTACATCTTTAGCGCCACAGTAGCCCATTCCGGCTTTTAGACCGCCAACAAACTGGTGAATACTTTCTTCAAGTTCACCTTTATATGGAACACGCCCAACAATACCTTCAGGTACTAATTTCTTAATATCATCTTCTACATCCTGGAAATAACGATCTTTAGAGCCTTTTTGCATCGCCTCTACAGATCCCATCCCGCGATAAGATTTGAATTTTCTTCCTTCGTAAATAATGGTTTCCCCCGGAGATTCTTTAGTTCCTGCAAGCAATGAACCTAGCATCACGCAATCGGCTCCTGCGGCTAATGCTTTTGGAATGTCTCCTGTGTAACGAATTCCACCATCGGCAATAACTGGAACACCACTACCTTTTAGGGCTGCGGCTACTTCAAGCACGGCTGAGAATTGTGGAAATCCAACCCCTGCAACTACCCTGGTAGTACAAATAGAACCTGGTCCAATTCCTACTTTAACAGCATCTGCACCGGCTTCAACTAAATATTTTGCAGCTTCTGCAGTAGCTATATTTCCTACTACCACCTGCAAATCTGGGAATTTAGATTTAATATCTTTTAAAACGGTCACCACTCCCCTGGTATGCCCGTGCGCTGTGTCTATAATTATTGCATCTACCCCTGCATTTACCAAAGCTTCTGCACGATCTACAGCGTCAGCAGTTACACCAACGGCGGCTGCTACGCGAAGCCTTCCGAAGCTATCTTTATTAGCATTAGGCTTTAAAGTAAGTTTGGTTATATCCCTAAAGGTGATAAGCCCAACCAATTTATTATTATCGTTAACTACGGGAAGTTTTTCAATCTTATATTCCTGTAAAATATCTTCTGCCTGATCCAGGGAAGTTCCTTCTGCAACAGTTACCAAGTTTTCAGAAGTCATAACCTCAGCAATTGGACGCTTAAGATTTTTCTCAAAACGCAAATCCCTGTTTGTTACAATTCCCAACAATTTCCCGTCTTCATCTACAATAGGGATTCCGCCTATACTATGCTCGCGCATACTCGCTTTTGCATCGCTCACATTAGCTGTGATTGGCAAGGTCACGGGATCTATAATCATTCCGCTTTCTGCTCTCTTCACTTTTCGCACTTTAAGCGCTTGTTGTTCGGCAGTCATATTCTTATGCAAAACACCAATTCCACCTTCACGCGCCATAGCTATAGCCATCCTGGATTCGGTTACGGTATCCATAGCTGCCGAAACAATAGGAACGTTTATTGAAATATTTTTAGTGAATTTTGTGCGAATGCTTACTTCTCGGGGTAGTACTTCAGAATAAGCAGGAACAAGCAATACATCGTCGTAAGTAAGGCCTTCTCCTAAGATTTTGGATTCGTGTGCGATCATAGCAATTAAAGATTTAATTGCGTGCAAATATACGGTTAAAAACTGAAATAGAGGAGTTTTCCAGGTTTAACTCGCATCTAATTTCATTCAATTTATTATCTCTTTTGTGATCCAGCCTTATGAGCGAGTTTAAGATAAATTAAGCAGAAAAAAATCTTTAAAACTTAAACTGAAGACTTGAATACCAGCTAATTGGTTGCGCCGGAATAATACCGGGACCTGGATAACCAGTAGCTCTCCTGGTGAAATATGAGTTATCTAAAAGATTGTTCACACCGGTTTCCAATTTAAACTTCCCAAAACTATAGGAAGCCGAAAAATCTAAAATACCGTAAGCCGGGATACTTCCTTCTATTCCACGCTGATTATCATTAATATCCTGCGGCGCATTCGTAGCATCTGTATACTGTTTTGATAGGTAGGTATACTGGAAACCGGCCAGGAAATTAGCGTACCCAAAATTCAAACCTGTTTTAAGGTTCACGTACGGAATAAATTCAACCTGGTTCCCTTCAACATTAGTTTCTCCAGAAGCAGTATATTCAGAGTTTGTAAAAGCCGTATTTACAAAAAGATTTAAGCGGTAATTTTCAGCTTGTTCAAAAAAGGTATTGCGAATATTCCAATCGGCAAAAGTTTCTACACCATAGATAAAAGCATCTCCAATATTTCCGCGTTTTCTTACTATAAAGCCATCTTCAACCCCCAGGACTTCTCCAATTCTATCCTGATACCATAAACCGAAAATACTGGCGTCATAAGACAAATAATTCTTCAGCCTTCCTCTAATTCCAAAGTCTGAAGTAAAACCTTTTTCTTCTGAAATATTTGGATCTACCACAAAACTGGGATTTACTATCCTAATATCACTAAAAGTCACCGACCTATAATTCTGAGAAAAATTTCCATATAACTCATTCGAAGCATCTAAGTTATAACTGGCTCCAACGCCTAATAACGCAAAGCTTCTTTCCAGGTCTTTTTCCTCTTCCCTGGTTTCATTGATCAGAGGATTATCGGCCAAATCTAGAATTATTTCTTTGTAGGAACCGTTTGCCTGCGTATTAATATATTCTATTCTGAAGCCGGGTGTAATAGAAAGTTTATTCGTTAGATTAAAAATGTTCTCTCCAAAGAACGCCAGGTTTTTGTTCGGGAAATTGTATTCTGATTGCCTTGGGTAATTTGGAAATTGATCGTTTGTAAATGTAAATTCCGGCCTGGCTGAAGTAGTTCCTGGACCTTGTTTCTGAAAATTGTTAGCATCGTAATATTTACTTCCAACAAGTAAAACCGATTCTTCATCAAAGAAATTATACCTGGTTAGCAACCTTGCCTCTGCTCCCCAGTTAGAAAAATGGTCTACCAATAATTCCCGTGGTGCAGAAAGATCGTCTGGCTGTGAAACTCTATTCTCTCTAAAACCAACAGCTTTTCGCGAAGCATCTAAGCCAAAAACATTTAGGCTAAAGTCTGTTTTATCAGAAAAACTGTGCTCAAATTTTAACGCATAAAGATTCCAATTTACGTCAAACCAATTTCTTTCCCTATTGCTATAATCAGGGTTTTCATAAAACTGTGCATCGGTAAGACCACCGGGTTGCTGAGCCAGGTAATCTAGATAAGTATATTCAAAACTAAGCTTGGTTCTATCGTTAAAATCCCAGGCTAGATGAGAAAAGAAGTTATTAGAATCATATTCTGAATTTGGCCTAAATCCTTCTCCCGATTTATAATTATAATAGGTATAGTAGCTGAATTTCCCAATAGTACCGGCCAAACTATTAAAACTGGTAAAAAGATTATAGGAACCAACCGATTGTCTGGAAACCAACTCCAGTTTCTTATCCTGAGGAGGTTCTTTAAATTTAAAATTAATGAGTCCGCCAAACTGTGTTCCATATTGCAGCGACGCCGCACCACGAACCACCTGGATTTCTCTCAGTGCTTCCGGTGGTGGTGTATAATAACTTTCCGGATATCCAAGTACATCAGCAGAGATATCATAACCGTTCTGGCGGGTATTAAAATTCTGGGTTCTGTTAGGATCAAGACCACGACCACCAATATTCAATTGAAGCCCTGCATCACCATTATCGTATATATTTAAACCAACCACCTGGCTGTAAATCTCCCTGGCATTATTTGCAGCAAGATTTCCGGAAACTTTATCCATTACTACTACCTCACTTTTTTTCCCGGCATAGATCGCAGTTCCCTCTACTTTTCTAAGTTTCCTTAAAGCGAAAAGCTGCTCCCTCCTATTGGTGATCATCACTTCGCTTAAACTTTCAGCTAAAGGCGAAAGGCTAAATTCCATTTCAAGATCTCCATTTATAGTTATTTGCTTTTCCAGGATGGCATATTCGTAACTAAAAACAGCAAATTCATAAGTGCCTGAGCTAATATCTGTAAATTCAAAATCACCATTTTCATTGGCTACAGTTACTTCAGATTCCGTTTTATTCCAAACTTCAGCATTGGGAATGGGCTCCCCGGTTTCTGCGGAAATCACCTTTCCGCTAAACGTATGCTGGGCGTAAACGAACGATCCCAAAAAGAATAATATACTAAAGACCTTTAATCTCATCTTCAAATGGTAAAATGAATATTTTATGTTTAAAAGAGTCCGCGAAATTAAGCAAATTAACTTCCGGGTCTATATAAGGAGTGCTCTTTCTTCCGTTGAGAGCCACATAACTGTCTACATAGATTTCTATATTTTCGTGACCGTCCTTTTCAAAATGATCGGCTAAAAAATGAGCATATTGAAGAATGAAATCCGGCTGAAACGACATTTGTTTTTCTTGAAAAGGAGTAAGGAAATCTGAATTATCTACATAAAATCGATTTCCGGTATCTGAATTTACCACTTTGAACTGGGCGTAGCCGGCTTTTTCCATAAGCATTACCCTCCAGGAAAATCTAAAACCTTCTTCAGTCCAGAATAATTCTCCCGGATATAATAAATACCTCCACGGAAATAAAAGCTGAATAATAAAAAAGACTGAAAGCACTCCAATACTAACTTTTTTCTTTATTCCTGAAAATTGATAGATTTTTAAATTATCAAATCTTTGCTTTGATATGCTGAACCATTTCGATATAAAATTCAATATTTTATGGTGAACCTGCGGACTAAAAAAGATCAATGCGCTAACGATCATAATAAATGGAAACATTCCTATTGGGAAAAGCACACGTGTTAGCACATGGAAAACAATCACCATTAAAAAAGCAACAAAGCGGGTTCTTTTCCAAAGCAAAAGAAAAGGGATAAAGAGATCATAGAGCATACCGCTCCAGCTAAATGCATAATGCACCCATTCCTGCTGCATTAGATCTCCCAGCAAAGGAAGATCGTATTTAGATGGCAGCCATATTTTTAAAGGCATAGCCCTAAAAAGCCAATCTGAATTAATTTTTGCAAGTCCTGCATAGAAATACACAATTCCCAGCAACAGTTTTATTGCATCTATACACCATTGCGGTATCTTTTGAAAAGCCCTGGCGGGATTTCGCCAGGCATCAATAGAAAAATAGGCATTTGCCGGTAAGAAAATCATCAGAAAACTGAGAATACTGATGAAGTAGTAATGATTTAGATAAGTGGTTTTATCCATCAGCTCGATATAGGTGAAACTGAGGAAAAAAAGGATAATTGCGAGGCGGTACTTATAACCTGCAGCCACCATTAGTGCAGCAATACCACAAAGTATAAAAAGCAAATAAGTGAAATCCCCAAGGGGTTTCACCCATTCAAATCCATAATAAGAAAAGAAGAATTTTGGGGCGATATATAATTTTTCGATCCAGCCATTTAGCCAGAATCGAACTATACTGGCAAACATCATAATACCAAAAAACAAACGAAAAACCGCCAAAGGGGCGGCTTCCGTAGTCTTTTTTAGATATTTGCTCAGAGAAAGTTGCATCAACTATTTAATCTCCGTCAGAATCTACATAATCTACGCTAATAGAAAGTGCCTGCATCATATCTACTTTCAGAAGAACCACTTCTTTTTGAAGTTCATCAAAAGCAGCTAACATCTTAGAATTATCTGATTCTACTTGCGATTTCAGATTGCTATCCAATTCTGAACTTTGAGCTCTTATTGCTGAAAATTGATCAGCTATAGAAGCAGTTATACTTTCTGAATTTGTCCCGTCTTCCAGATATTTTAAATACTGATAGTAACTGGGACCATTTTCGCCTCCATTAATTTTAACGCCGTAATAGAAATCTTCAAAACTATCTAAAGCTTGTAAATACAGGTTTTTTGAAATATCACCGGCATAAAGAGCTTCTACATTTGTCGGGGAAGGAGAACCGGTGAAAGCACCGGCAGGATAACCAATTTTTCCAGATCTAAGGATCTTCTCAAAATACATTACATAATCATTGGTAAACCGGTCTACAGAACCTGTACTTGAAGAGCTCGTATTATTTACAAAAGTATTTCTATAATCACCTTCCCAGGAAGATGTAACTTCAGTAGTTAAAGCATTTATCCTTTCGGCAACTGCTATGATATAATTAATATACTCTGGATTTGCATTGAAAACTTCCATGGTTTCTTCTGTTGATCCGTATGAATACAGTAAATAATCTAAAGCCGGAAATCCTTGTTCTGCAAAATTTGATGGCAGCTCAAGATTATAACTTCCAGAAGCTATTTTAGATTCAATATTTTCCGTTTTTGTAGGATAGGTATTAAGGAAGCTGCGATAATTCAATTCCTCAGCTTTTCCTATCTGGAACATTTCAACGGTTTGAAATTCCTGATAAGCTGCTTTGTATTGCGCTCTAAGAACATTTAGCTCGGTAGCTCCGGGGTTTTCAGCAAAAGCTTTTGCAATATCTTCCAACTTCTGACTTTCTTCCTGGAAAGCTACAAAAGAAGGCACAATAATATTATCTGCCCAATTTGCCAGCATTTCACCTCTGTCAAAATTGTCGCCGCCATTAGAATCACCTCCATTATCACCATCATCTTCTGTACTACAGGCAACAGCAAATAATAAAGTTGCAATCAATAAAAATTTTGAAATCTTAATCATAGCTATATATATTAAAAACCGGAGCAGACAAGGTCTTACTCCGGCTAATTTTTTTAATTAAACATCTGCTACAGTAAAATCAAAAGGAGCAGCAATCTCTTCAGAAATACTGTCCAGGGTTTCTGGAGTTACCTCCCAAAAACCGTTTCCATTCATTAACTGTTCCAAATAATTCTCTACATTTCCAGCAGAAATATATGGTGCGCCAGTCTCTGGGTTATGAGTAAACCTAAGACTATAAATAAAACCGTAACCTTCAGAAAGGGAATGAAATGCAGCTCCATACTCCTCATTTGCCAATTGATTTTTACCGGCCTGCAGATAATATATCGCTCTAACAGCGATAAGCGTTGAAATATTCTCACGAATAATTTCCACTTGTTCATCACGGGTTTGATAATCTCCCGCAACAATTGCAGCTCTACCGGTTTTAAAGGCCTCAAAAGTCTCTTCTGCAATACCTTCAAAATCACTATCACCATCTACGCTACCCATATATTTAAATAACAGTGCGTCATTATTATCGTTTAAAACTGAATTAGGATCTTCAGCCGGGATAGAAGGATCGCCATAAAGATATCCATAAGCTTCATCCCATTTGTGTTCCATGGTAGTATAAGCTTTTCCTTCTTCAACTAAACCAGCATCATTGTTCGCACGATTATCAGCTTCATCCAAAACTGCCTGAGAAAGGTAGTTATTCAATATCTGATCGGCCAACAAGCCACCGATTAAACCTTTTGCAAAAGCCTGGTTCATTTCCAAACCTTTTTCATTTATATATCTAACACTTGCACCCTGAGCGATCTGGCCCGCCATTCCAGCTTCAGCCAACTCATTTCTATTATTTTTTACCGCAGTAAATTGCTCTGTAATATATGATTCGAAATCACTTTTTATTTCTGCACTTTCAACCGTATTTGCTGAGAAATACAATTTAGAAGCAGCTACTTTAGATTTTACACTTTTAGAAGATTCGTTAAGGCTTGCGTTTTCAAAAGGAGCATTTTCATTTGCAAACATATTAAGCAAAAGATCTTCACTTCCATTTTCAAAATCGGTAAACTTAGAGAGAATTTTAGAAGTCATTTGAAGTCTCGTAGTTTGCCCAGAATAGCTTACAGTAGAAGCACCTTCTCTTTCAAAATTGTAGGTTGCAGGAATTTCTAATTCCGTATTTTCTGGTGTAACATCATCATCAGATGAACAAGAGGCAAGCGTAAGCCCACCTAAGATTGCTGAGAAAAACAGCTTTTTCATATTGCTTTATTTAGACTGATTAAAGTTATAGAGCAGCAAATATAAAAACCCATTTTCTTTACGGCAAGTTTATTTAGATTAATTTTAAATAGCTTTTTCTAATAGTCATCAAAATTAAAATAAACACTATTAATGGTAGACGCTGAAAATTTTGGATGCTTCATTGAAAGCCGACTCAAAACTGGTCATTTTAATATTGGAATCTGCCTTTTTGGAGTTAAAGTAAGAAAGCATTTTTTCTGAAGGCATATTACCGGTAAGCTCATCTTTAGCCATTGGGCAACCCCCAAACCCCTGAATTGCACCGTCAAATCTTCTGCAACCGGCCTTGTAAGCCGCATCAATTTTTTCGTGCCATTTTGCGGGCGTGGTATGGAGATGCGCACCAAATTCAATTTCAGGATATTTAGGAATCAAATTTGAAAATAAATACTCAATAATATCCGGGGAAGAAGTTCCAATAGTATCAGATAAAGAAAGAATTTTCACACCCATTCCCGATAATTTTTCGGTCCACTCCCCTACAATTTCCACATCCCAGGGATCGCCATAAGGATTCCCAAACCCCATTGAAAGATAAGCCACCACTTTCTTATTCGAGTTTTCAGCGATCTCAAGGATTTCACTTAAAATCTCAACAGATTCGGCTATGGTTTTATGCGTATTACGCATTTGGAAATTTTCAGAAATGGAAAAAGGATAACCCAAATAATCAATTTCTGGATGTACCGAGGCATCTTGCGCCCCACGGGTATTCGCCACGATAGCAAGCAGTTTGCTTTTTGTAGTAGAAAGATCTAATTTGGATAAAACCTCAGCAGTATCAGCCATTTGCGGAATCGCTTTGGGAGAAACAAAGCTGCCAAAATCTATGGTATCAAATCCGCAACGGAGTAAAGACTGAATATACTGTACTTTTTTTTCCGTAGGAATAAAGGTTTTTATTCCCTGCATCGCGTCTCGCGGACACTCGATAAGCTTGATTTTATCCATATCTCCAAAGATAGTATTTTAAGGAATATTTAAAAACCAATGCAAAATAATTCATTTTATTAAATTGATAGCATTGAAAACAAGGTACTATTAATTTTCCTGTAAGGCTATACGATCAAAATCTTCTAAATGAGTATAAAACTTGCAATCCCAATAAAAACTACAATTTGCAGCCATTTCAATACAATCCCGGAATGCTTATGCCTTTTAAGGTAGTTAGAGATTTTTCCTGCCAATAAGGCTACACTTCCAAAAATAAGAACAGTTAAAAGCATAAAGAACGCACCTAAAATATAGAATTGTATCACGGTATTGCCGTTTGGTTCCCAAAGAAAACCCGGAAAAAAAGCAAGAAAAAATATAGTTACTTTTGGGTTAAGCACATTCATTATAAAACCCTGCTTATAAAGAGAAAATAAGGATTTCTCTTTAATTCCCTCCGCAGAATAGGCGATCTCCGGATCGCTCTTAAAAACTTGCCAGGCAAGATATAGCAGGTAAATTGCACCAAAGAGTTTGATGATAAAAAAAAGCGTATCAGAATTTTTAATTATTGCTGAAACCCCAAATGCGACCAGGTTGGTATGAATTATAATTCCGCTTGCAAGACCAAGAGCGGTAACAAAGCCATGCTTTTTACCATTAGCCATTCCCTGAACCATCACGTAAATAATATCTGGTCCCGGAGAGATAGTTAGGATCGCCGAAGCGGTTAAAAACGGAATAAGTTGCTCTAACAAAATTTAGCGTCTTTCAGATTTCTTTCTCGTCAACACAAAATAAAGTACATAAAACCAGCTAAAAATCCCGTGTATAACCATTAATAAAACCGACCGGTTACGAGTCCAAGAAGTGATTGCGGCTATTACAGTACCAAAGCTAATTCCATTGATGAGAACTGAATGCTGAACTTGAGAGGTAGCATCGGAAAAACTATAAGCATCCAGGCTAATTAAAACCAGGGCTAAAAAAGTAAGGTAGAATTTCTTCATTTATTAATTATTTTCTGCTTAAAATAGCTTGATTTATCTTTTTAATCAATCCCGGGCCTTCATAAATAAATCCGGTATATAATTGCACTAAACTGGCACCTGCATCAAGTTTTTCAAGGGCGTCTTCAGCAGTATGTATTCCCCCAACCCCAATAATTGGAAAAGCCCTATTGCTTTTTTCTGAAAGAAAACGAATTACCTCAGTTGCACGATCCTTCAATGGTTTGCCGCTTAGTCCGCCGGTTTCGTTCTTATTTTCAGATTGCAAACCTTCACGAGAGATTGTTGTGTTCGTAGCAATTACCCCGGCTATCTTTGTCTCCTTTACAATATCTATAATATCCAAAAGTTGAGCCTCGGTAAGATCTGGAGCTATTTTGAGTAGAATAGGTTTCTGCTTTGGTTTTTTAGCATTTAAGTTTTGCAGGGTATTCAACAAATTAGTTAGGGGCTCTTTATCCTGCAACTCACGTAAATTTGGCGTATTCGGGGAACTCACATTCACCACAAAATAGTTTACATAATCGTAAAGCGCCTCAAAACATATTTTATAATCTTCTACCGCATTTTCATTTGGCGTGATTTTGTTTTTCCCAATATTCCCGCCAATAAGTACATTTTTATTCTTTTTTAAACGATTAACAGCTGCTTCTACGCCATCGTTATTAAAACCCATTCGGTTAATAATCGCATTATCTTCTTTTAACCTGAAAAGTCGTTTTTTTTCATTTCCCGGTTGCGGTTTTGGGGTAACTGTTCCTATTTCAATAAAGCCAAATCCAAGATCTGAAAGTTCCTGAAAAAGCTTTGCATCTTTATCAAACCCAGCAGCAAGACCCACCGGATTTTTAAATTTTAAACCGAAAACCTCCCGTTCTAACCGCGGATCATCAACCTGAAATTTCTTTTTTATAATATTTCTGAAAGCTGCAGTTTTGCCAAGCTTTTTTAAAGTCTTAAAAGTGAAGTGATGCACCCATTCCGGATCAAATCGAAATAACAGAGGCCTAATCGAAGATTTGTACATAAAAGTTGGTTTGTGCAAAAATAGAAGGAAATCATAAAAAACCAGCCCTAATTCTTAAAAGGTTTTGAAGCTGAAATTCGAATGTTTAATTTTGAAAATCAAGTACCTTAGTGTTAGCACGTGAGGTATAACTTGGAAAAAAAATAATAATACGAGTACAGCCTCGGAGTCCCGATATTTTTCGGGATTAAATCTCGATTATCGAGTAAACTACTAACCAATGATTAACAAGCAGCGCATCATAGATCGTTTTATCAGTTACATAACTATAGACACCCAAAGCGATCCAGAAAGCCAGACCACTCCCAGTACCGAGAAGCAATGGGTTCTAGCCAGGAAATTAGCAGATGAATTGCAGGAAATGGGGATGACCGAGGTTAGTATAGACGATCACGCTTATGTGATGGCTACCCTGCCGGCAAATGTACCGCACCAGGTACCGGTAATTGGTTTTATTTCTCATTTTGACACTTCTCCCGATTTTAATGCTACCGATATAAAACCACAAATTATTGAGGATTACGACGGAAAGGATATTGTGCTGAACAAAGAGAAAAATATTATTCTCTCTTCTGAATATTTTGATGACCTGAAACAATATAAAGGTCAAACCATAATCACTACAGATGGTACCAGCCTTTTAAGCGCCGATGATAAAGCCGGGATTACCGAAATTATGACCGCGATGCAATATTTGCTGGATAATCCTGAAATTCCTCACGGGAAAATTAGGGTAGGTTTTACACCCGATGAAGAAATAGGGCGCGGTGCACATAAATTTGATGTAGAAAAATTTGGTGCAGAATGGGCGTATACTATGGACGGCAGCCAAATTGGCGAACTGGAATTTGAGAACTTTAATGCTGCCAAAGCTATTGTTAAAGTTAATGGGAAAGGTGTTCACCCCGGCTACGCAAAAGATAAAATGGTAAACAGCCAGTATATTGCCATAGACTTTATTAACTCGCTACCGCGTTTGGAAACCCCAGAGCATACTGAAGGCAGACAGGGATTTTTTCACCTAAGCGATATGAAAGGCGATGTTGAAGAAACCGTGTTGGAATATATAATTCGGGATCACGATTTAGGCCATTTTGAAGCTCGTAAAGAAATGATGCAGGACCTTGCTTCAGAGATTTGTTCGCAATATGAAAATGATTGTATTTCCGTTGAAATCACCGACCAGTATTTTAATATGAAAGAAAAAATAGAGCCGGTAATGCATATTGTTGAAATAGCTGAGAATGCAATGAAAGCGGTAGATGTTGAGCCTATTTTAAAACCAATTCGTGGCGGTACTGATGGCGCGCAACTAAGTTATATGGGCTTACCCTGTCCTAATATTTTTGCCGGCGGCCACAACTTCCACGGGAAGTATGAATATGTACCGGTAGAAAGTATGCAAAAAGCCACTGAAGTAATTGTGAAAATCGCTGAATTGACTTCAGAAAATTATAAATAACCAGTTTGTTTAAAAGTTAAAAATGGCAGTAAAATCGGTAGATCAGTATATTGAAACCCACCCAAGCTGGGAACAGGAATTACTTTTTTTACGAGAAATACTACAAAACACTGAATTGGAAGAATGTATAAAATGGGGTGCACCCGTTTATGCTTTAGATGGGAAAAATGTAGTAGGAATGGCTGCTTTTAAAAATCATTGTGCACTTTGGTTTTTTAATGGCGCTTTATTAAAAGAAAATACCGCTTTACTTTACAATGCCCAGGAAGATAAAACCAAAGCTTTACGACAAATAAGGTTTAAAAAAGAAGATGAAATAAAACCGGAAATTCTTCGAAAATACATAGCCGAAGCCATACAGAATCAACGGGAAGGAAAAGAAATAAAACCTTTAAAAAATAAAACACTGGTACTGCCTTTAGAACTCAAAGAGGAATTAGAAAAAGATGAACATTTAAAGAATTCCTATTATGAGTTAACTAAAGGTAAACAAAGGGAATACGCCGATTATATTTCTGAAGCGAAAAGAGAGGTTACAAAAAAATCTCGCCTGGAGAAAATTAAACCGATGATTCTAAGCGGTGTCGGGTTAAATGATAAGTATAAAAATTGCTAAAATCTTTTATAAGAACCTAAAACAGTTTCTGTTTCTAATATCTTAGATTCTGAAACGAGTTCAGAATGACGTTTTTTACAGTTCTTAAATCTTCTATAAAATAAGAATCCCCAGCGCTATGGCCTGGGGATTCTAAATTCTATTGATTAAAACAGAAAAACTATTTCTTTTCCTTAATAGCTTTTGCCTTACTTTCTTTTTCTGGCTTTGCCGGTTCGTTGAGTTTTTTACTCATTTCCATCGAGATGGAAGAACGATCAAAGGTTATTTTTCCTGCTCCGGTTTCTATAATTACCGCATTATTTTTTTCGCTAAAATCAACAATTTTGCCGTGCATTCCGCTTTTGGTAACCACACGGTCACCACGCTTTAATTCTGAAGCAAAATTACGTTCTTGTTTAGCTTTTTTCATTTGCGGGCGTATCATAAAAAAATACACCACCACAAACATTAATATTATTGGGGCAAACTGGGTTAATTGATCCATTTACTAGCTAGCGTTTTGTTCGGTTTCTACAAAGGCTTTAATTCTAAGACGCTCTGTACCTGCTTCTGTATTTGCGGTTACTGTAACTGTTTTAGTTACCTGCCCGTTTCCAGAACCATTAAATTTCACCAACATTTCACCAGTTTCTCCCGGTTGAATTGGCTCTTTTGTCCAGGTTGGCACTGTACACCCACAAGTACTTCTTGCATTTGTAATTACCAAAGGCGCCTGGCCTGTATTGGTAAAAGTAAAAGTATGCTCTACATTTTTACCTTTTGGAATATTCCCAAAATCATGTTCAGATTCTTCAAACTCCATTTTTGGATAAACAGTAGCCTGCGCATCACGCTCTGCAGCGCTTTCTACATTTTCAGCTTTTACTTTTTCTGAGGCGTTATTGTTGTTATCTTTACAAGAAGTAAATAGCAGCGCCCCCACTGCAGCTAACATTAAGATTCCATTTTTCATAATAGTGAACTTTATAATTTAATTTTTAAAATTAAGAAATTTTATTCATTACATAAGGCCTCGCCCTACTTTATTTAACTTATTATCCTCCTTATATTCTTTAGATAATTTATCTAAAACTCCATTTATAAAAATACTGCTTTTTGGAGTACTGTATTCCTTTGCCAACTCCAGGTATTCGTTGATAGTAACCTTTACCGGTATTGAAGGGAATTTAAGGAATTCACAGATCGCCATTTTCATAAGGATCATATCAATTTCTGCAATTCGGTCTTTATCCCAATTTGGGGTTTTACCCAGCATTTCTTTTGCCAGCACATCATCATTCAAATAAGTTTTTCTGAATAACTCTTTCGCAAAATCTTTGTCATCATCATTTTTATAGAGATTCCCTAGCTTCATATTTTCAGCAGAATTCGGCTTTAATTTCTGAAGAAACTTTAAAACTGCAGTATTTACAATAGGTAAATCGTCTATCCAGGTAAGTTTTGCATCTTCCAGATAATCGTAAAGCTTCTCATTAGGAGCAATAATTTCTTTAAAAACAGCGATGATAAACTCTTTATCTTCCTTGAAACTGGATTCGCGAGTTTCCATATAATTTTCATAGATATCGCTTTTCTTTAATGCTTCCCAGATAATCTGCACATAATCATCATCCCTTTTCCAATGAGTGATTTTTCTTGATTCCAGGGCATCCTGTAAACTCTCGTTATTTTTGAAAATCTCAAAAATAGCGTTGGAAATGAATTTTTTGTTGGGATCTTTTTCCTCGCTGGTAGCAAGGTGCTTTTGTTGAGATTTTTCTAAAAAGTTTTCGGCCTGGCCTTTTAACTCTTCAATTAGGCTTAATTGAACCAGAAAAAGATCGTACATCTCCTCCATACTCTTAAGCAGGAATTTTTCCTCGGTTCCCAGGTTGTCGTTTTGGCTTTGGTTAAAGGCGTAAAGTGACTGCATTACTTTAACCCGAATATGTCTTCTTGTCAACATAAGTGTAAAAGAACTTTTTAGAATTAGAAAAGGCGAAAGAATATTCTTTCGCCTTGCAAAAATACCAAACTTTTGAAATTGACTACTTCAAATTCTGATTTTTTCTATCATCAATTCGTTGTTGCGCAATTTTAAGTGCAGCAAAGTGTGAGGTCATATCATCTTTATCTGCTTTGCTTAGAATTTCTAATGTTGTATTGTAAATATTTTCTGTTTTACGCATAATTTCCTTCTTGTCGTAATTCTCAAGTTCAGCGTAAACATTTATAATTCCGCCTGCATTAATTAAGAAATCTGGAGCGTAAACAATCCCTCTTTCTCTAAGAATTTTACCGTGAGTAAGCTCATCGGCTAACTGGTTGTTTGCGGCACCAGCGATTACTTTAGCTTTAATGCGCTTTACAGTTTCATCGTTAATGGTTGCTCCAAGAGCGCAAGGTGCATAAATATCTACTTCGGCACCATATACATCAGAACCTTCAAAAATTATAGCTCCGTACTTATCTCTTACTGCTTCAAGTCTTTCTTCATTAATATCGCTGATATAAACTTTTGCACCATCCTGGGTTAAATGCTCTACCAGGGTTTCACCAACATGTCCAATCCCCTGAACCAAAACGGTTCTTCCTTCTAGATCATCACTTCCAAATTTATGCTTTGCTGCGGCTTTTAAGCCCATAAAAACACCATAGGCTGTGATTGGAGATGGATTACCCGCACCACCTTTATCTTCAGAAATTCCGGTTACGTATTTAGTAACTTCACGAACAGTGTCCATATCGGCAGTTTCCATTCCCACATCTTCTGCAGTGATATATTTTCCGCTAAGAGAGTCTACAAAACGTCCAAAACTCTTCATTAGTTCTGGAGTTTTTTGGGTTTTAGCGTCGCCAATAATAACCGCTTTACCACCACCAAGGTTAAGTCCTGTAATTGCACTTTTAAAAGTCATCCCGCGAGAAAGACGCAAAACATCGTTTAACGCTTCCCATTCTGTGCTGTAGTTCCACATTCTGGTGCCTCCAAGTGCTGGTCCTAAAACCGTGTTATGGATACCAATAATTGCCTTTAAACCTGTATCTTTGTCGTTGCAAAAAACTACTTGCTCGTGGTTGTCAAAAGAGAGCTGACCAAATACTGGTGCAGACTTTTTTAGTTCATTTGCATTTAGAACATCAACTTGCATAACTTGTTACGTTTTATAAATTAGCGTTTTCATTTTTCTGAAAATCACTGTGCAAAAATAAAGAATATTTCAACAAAGAGGTTTTTAAAACGTGTTAAAATAACATATCCTCAAATTTTAGCTTTTTTACTCTTAAATGAAGAACCTTAAGCATCTCAATAAATATTTCCTAAAGTATAAATGGAAACTACTAATTGGTCTCGTAATTACCATCGTTGCCCGCATTTTCGCGTTATATTATATTCCGCTAATCGGTGATTCTACCGATGCAATAGAACAATATATTAATGGGGAAATAAGTACTATGGAAGTACTTAGAACCGAACTTGCCATAAACATTGCCCTAATTATAGGAGCCACTTTGGTAGCTGCTTTCCTTACCTTTTTAATGCGCCAAACCTTTATTGTGGTTTCCCGATATATTGAATTTGACCTTAAAAACGAGATCTATAAACACTACCAGGAACTTTCGCTTAATTTCTATAAAAAGAACCGCACCGGCGATTTAATGAATAGAATTAGCGAAGATGTGAGTAAAGTAAGAATGTACCTTGGCCCGGCCATTATGTACACGGTTACCACCTTCACTTCTACCGTGGTGGTTTTAATTTTTATGGTTCAGGCAGCGCCAGAGCTCACTTTGTATACGGTAGCACCCTTGCCGGTTTTAGCATTTTCTATCTATAAAATTAGCGTTGCCATTCATAAACGCAGTACTGTAGTGCAACAATATCTTTCCAGGCTTAATACGTTTACCCAGGAGAGCTTTAGTGGAATTGCCGTTATAAAATCCTACGGAATGGAAACCCAGATTAACCACAATTTCGTAGACCTTGCTAATGGAAGTCGCGATAAAAATATTGATTTGGTTAAAGTTCAGGCATTTTTCTTCCCGCTAATGGTTTTATTAATAGGGATTAGTAATGTACTGGTAATTTATATAGGTGGTAACCAGTATATAAACGGCGAGATTGAAAATATTGGAGTTATTGTTGAATTTCTCCTTTATGTAAATATGCTTACCTGGCCAATTGCATCTATAGGCTGGGTAACTTCTTTGGTACAGCAAGCTGATGCTTCCCAGGAACGCATCAATGAATTTTTGGACGAAAAACCTGAAATTACGAATAAGAAAGAAACACCAGATGAAATTCACGGAAGCATCGCTTTTAATAACGTGAGCTTTACCTACGATGATACGAATATTACTGCGCTTAAAAATGTTTCTTTTGAAGTTGAAAGTGGAGAAACTCTCGCCATAATTGGGAAAACCGGGGCAGGAAAATCTACAATCCTTGAACTTATTGGAAGACTATATGATGTTGACCAGGGATCTATTAGCATAGACGGAAGAAATATTGAAAATCTTAACCTTGATAGTTTAAGAAACAGTATTGGCTACGTTCCGCAGGATGCATTTTTATTTAGTGATTCTATTAAAAACAATATCAAATTCGGGAAAACCAATGCCAGCGACGAAGAAATTTTTGAAGCTGCCAAAAACGCATCGGTTCATAAAAATATTGCTGGCTTCAGCAAAGGCTATGACACTGTTTTAGGAGAGCGCGGTATCACGCTTTCTGGCGGACAAAAGCAACGTGTTTCTATTGCTCGCGCTATAATTCACGATCCTAAGATCTTATTGTTTGACGATTGCCTTTCTGCCGTAGATACTGAAACTGAAGAAGCTATACTGAATAACCTTTTTAAAATTTCAAAAGAAAAAACTACAATAATTGTTAGTCACAGGATTTCTTCAGCAAAAAATGCCGATAAAATTATTATCCTGGAAGACGGCGCTATAGTGCAACAAGGGACTCATTCCCAATTACTAAACCAGCAAGGCTATTACAAAGAATTGTATGCAAAACAGCTAAATGAAAAAGAAATGTGAAAATTTTTTGCTAGATGTTAAAAATTTTTAGATTTTTGAGCAGTACTAAACCAAATTATAAAGAATCTATTTTATGAGCGACAAGGGAATGATGGAGAAAGAAGAAATATTCTCTAAAGTGCTAAGGGCCGGAAGAAGAACTTACTTCTTTGATGTGAGAGCCACACGTGCAGACGATTATTACCTAACTATTACCGAGAGTAAAAAGTTTACCAACGACGACGGTTCTTTTTTCTACAAAAAACACAAAATTTACCTTTACAAAGAGGATTTTGCCGGTTTTAATGAAATCTTACAGGAAATGACCGACTTTATTCTGAATGAAAAAGGAGAAGAGGTAATTAGCGAACGTCACCAGAAAGATTTCAAAAAAGAATATGAAACTTCAGAAAACGGTGAGACGCAAGGTGTTTCTCCAGAGAAGTTTACCGATGTGAGTTTTGACGACATCTAAAATTTTACCTGAGCATTGAGATTAATTGCTCTAATGCTTAACTTAAAATTACAGTAATTTGATAAAGTGCCTCGTGCATTTGTTTCAAGGTAACTATTTAAAAACTATACAAAACCGTCCCGATATTTTCAGGACGGTTTTTTTTATATTTATAACCAAACAAAAAATAACATGCAAAAACTTTTACCCCTACTTATTTTCTTTCTTTGTTTTAGCGCTTTTGCCCAACAAGAAGAACTGAGTTTAGATTATTACCTACCCCAGGATGTAAGTTACAATGAAGAAATTCCAAAACCCCAGGATATTATTGGCTACATCCCGGGAGAATGGCACATAACCCACGATTTACTTTTAAATTATATGCGGGAACTTTCAAGAGTTTCCCCGAGAATTGAGGTAGAAAATCGCGGCAAAACCTACGAAGGAAGACCGCTTATTCTGCTTATCATAACTTCAGAAGAAAACCATAATAACCTGGAAGAAATCAGGGAAAAGCATCTTGCTCTAACCCGGGAAAACGCTTCCTCGCTTAATACCGAAGAAATGCCCATTGTAGTAAACCAGGGTTTTTCCATTCACGGGAACGAAGCAAGCGGCTCTAATGCTGCGCTTTTAGCAGCTTATCACCTGGCCGCGGCTGAAGGTGAGGAAGTTCAGGAATTATTAGACAATACGATTATTCTTTTTGATCCAGCTTTTAATCCTGATGGTTTACAACGTTTCTCCTACTGGGCTAACACCCATAAAAGTGAAAATATAAATCCCGATCCGCAAGATAGGGAGTACGACGAAGTTTGGCCGGGAGGAAGAACAAATCACTATTGGTTTGATATGAATCGTGACTGGTTACCGGTACAGTTACCCGAATCCCAGGCACGTTTGGAAACTTTTCATAAATGGTCTCCCAATATTTTGACAGATCATCACGAAATGGGTTCTAATTCCAGCTTTTTCTTCCAACCGGGAATTCCTTCCAGAACACATCCGCTTACCCCGGATATTAACCAGGAACTCACAAAGGAAATTGGAACGTATCACGCAGCAGCTTTTGATGAGTTAGGCTCTTTTTATTATACCGAAGAAAACTACGACGACTTTTACTACGGAAAAGGCTCTACTTTCCCCGATATTAATGGAAGTATAGGAATTCTTTTTGAACAGGGAAGTTCCCGTGGTCACGCCCAGGAAACCGATAACGGTATTCTTACTTTTCCGTTCACCATAAGAAATCAATTTACCGCGGCACTTTCTACTTTAGAGGCTGCTAAAAAAATGCGCGAAAAAATCCTGAATTATCAACGTGATTTTTATAAGAATGCCCGCAATTCTACTGAAAATGGTGCTTATGTTTTCGGAAGTGAAAAAGATGCTTCATCAGCTTACGAATTGGCGAAAATCCTAGAAAAACATAAAATAGAAATTCATAAAATCCAGGAAAATTTTGAATCTGACGGGAAGAATTTCAAAAAAAATTCGGCTTATGTAGTTCCTAAAAATCAGCGCCAGCATAGATTGGTAAAAGCTATGTTTGAGCGTAGAACCGAGTTTGAAGATAGTTTATTCTACGATATTTCGGCCTGGACGCTTCCTTTAGCTTTCAACCTTGATTATGCTGAAAATGTAAAAATGAATAAAGCCGGGGAGAAAATTGAAAACCTGGAAAAACCAGAAATTGATCAGGTAGAAAAAAGCAATTATGCTTATGTGATGCAGTGGCACGATTTCTACTCACCAAAAGCTTTAAATATGATCCTGGAAAAAGGTTTGCGTGCAAAAGTGGGAATGCAGCCATTTTCTTTGGGGAACAAACAATATGATTATGGAACAATTTTAATTCCGGTTCAAAATCAGGAATTAGAGGCTGATAAAATGCACCGATTTCTACAAGAAGTATCTCAAAAATCCAATGTAGAAATAAATGGAATAGACACCGGTTTAACCCAGGGAGTAAACCTTGGAAGTAATCAATTTAGGGCTTTGGAACCTGTAAAAGTTGCTTTAATTGTAGGCGAAGGGATCACGCCGTACGATGCTGGTGAGATCTGGCATTTATTCGATCAACGTTATGACATGAAAATTACAAAACTTGACACCCGAAATTTTTCAAGAGCAGATCTAAGCAGATATACTGACATTATTCTGCCAAATTCCTGGGGAAGCGCTTTAGATGATAGCCATATTGATAAATTAAAAGAATGGGTTCGCGATGGCGGAACTTTAATTGGCTATCGCAATGCTGCCCGCTTTTTTGAAAAAGAAGATTTTATGGATCTTGAAATTAAAAAAGACAGCCTGGTGGCCGAAAATATTAGTTTTGAAGAACAAAGAGATTTTAGAGGTGCACAGGGAATTGGCGGTGCTATATTTGAAGCAAATATAGATCGTTCTCATCCCGTGAACTTTGGTTATACCAATGATAAACTTCCTTTATTTAGGAATACCACTATTTTTGTAGAAGCAGATAAACAGAGTTATAATAACCCAATTCAGTATACCGAAGAACCTTTATTAAGCGGTTATATTAGCGCACCTAGATTAGATTCTATTGCCGGGACTGTTCCTTTTAAACATACAGAAATGGGACGCGGAAATGTGATTTTGTTTACAGATAATACCAACTTCAGAGCTTTCTGGTTTGGAACCAATAAATTATTGATGAATGCCATCTTCTTTGGCGATGAAATGTAAATTTCTGAATAGATGCACGCAACCTTTTGTGGGTGTGTGCATCTATTTAATATAACTAAAAACCAAAAGATGAAAAATTTGCTCTTTATTGTATTATTCGCAGCGATAACAAGTTGTTCTACTACTCCAAATAGTCCAGACCTTAATTTAGATAACCAAGAAATTACTGGAAAATGGCAGTTAACCGAAACCCTCGCCGATCCCGGTGACGGAAGCGGTACCTGGCAAACTGTTGAAAATGGAAGAACCCTTGAATTTACCTCTAATGGCTTAGTGAAGACTTCAGATAGCTTTTGCAACGAAGAGGAAATAAATGAAACCTCTTACGACAACGCTGAAAAAATGATAAGTACAGATTGCGGTGAAAATACTTTTGAGCTTAAATATGAATTAAAAGAAGGAAAGTTATTTATTTATCCTCATAGCCCAAGATGTATTGAAGCCTGTGGGAGTAAATATGAAAAAATAAAAGACTAATTTTAACCCACCCGCAAACCGTTTTCAACTTTAAAATCGGGGTTTAGTAGCACGATATCATTATCTTCTCCTACTGCCCCTAAAACCAAGCATTCGCTCATCATATTAGCGATTTGTTTCTTCGGAAAATTAACCACCGCTACAATTTGCCTGTTGAGTAAATCCTCTTTTTTGTAACGTTTGGTGATTTGAGCCGAAGTTTTTCTTTCCCCAATTTCTTTTCCAAAATAAATAAGCATTTTGTAGGCAGGATTTTTAGCTTCAGGAAAGTCGGAAACTTCAGTAATAGTTCCTATTCGCATTTCCACTTTTTCAAAATCTTTCCAGGAAATTTCCATAGTTTATTTTTAAGTCCAATTTAGAAAAAAAGTGGCTATTCCGAAGTGAATTCGTAAATTACCTTGTGCGAGCCAGAGAAGCATAAATATGGAAAAATATTTTAATTTCGAAGCAAGCGCTGGAGCATTTTAATTCTAGATTATCGAGTAAATTTATAAGAAAAGAGACTATGGCCAGAACTGCATCAAATATGATCGCTTTGGGTACCAGGGCCCCAGATTTTAACCTTGTAGATGTAATTACCAGCAATAGGTATTCTCTAGAAAATATTCGGGGAAAAAAGGGCACTTTAATTATGTTTATAAGCAACCACTGCCCGTTTGTAAAACATGTAAACGAAGAAATAGTAAGACTGGCGGGCGATTACCGTGTTTTGGGTTTTGGTTTTGCCGCCATTATGAGTAATGATGTAGAAAATTACCCGGCAGATCATCCTGATGATATGAACGAGGTAGCCAGGAAACATCAATATTCTTTTCCTTATCTCTATGACGAATCCCAGGAAGTAGCAAGAGCTTATAAAGCTTCCTGTACACCAGATTTCTATCTTTTTGACGATGAATTAAAACTAATTTATCGCGGGCAGTTAGACGATTCCCGCCCCGGAAATGGAATTCCCGTAAACGGTAGACATTTGCGGGATGCTATGGATGCCGTACTTTCTAATAAAAAAGTTCCTGAGCTACAGAAACCCAGTTTAGGCTGTAGTATTAAATGGAAATATGCCCCGGAATCTTAAACACAGAATTTTGCTCATTTTTAGTGCTAAAAGTAACAATCAGTTAATCTTATCACAAAGCAAGTAAATCCTATTGGTTTAATAGGTTTTACTGAATATTATTCATTAATTTTATAATTAGAATCAATAAAAATATAATATTATGAGCGAATTAAAATTAGGAGATAAAGCACCAAATTTTGATGCTGAAACTTCAGAAGGAAAAATCAATTTTTACGATTATTTAGGAGATAGCTGGGGAATTTTATTTTCGCACCCTGCCGATTATACTCCGGTTTGTACAACTGAGTTAGGAACGGTAGCGAAATATAAAGATAAATTTGAAGCCCGTAACACTAAAGTAATGGCTTTAAGTGTAGACGGCGTTGAATCTCATAAAGGCTGGATAGACGATATTAACGAAACCCAAAATACTACGGTTAATTTCCCAATTATTGCTGATGAAGATAAGAAGGTTTCTAACCTATACGGAATGATTCACCCTAAAGCCGACAACACACTTACAGTACGTTCGGTTTATGTAATTGGGCCAGATAAAACCATTAAATTAATGATTACCTATCCCGCCAGTACCGGGAGAAATTTTGATGAATTACTTAGGGTAATAGATTCGCTACAACTTACCGCCTACCAAAAAGTAGCCACACCGGCTAACTGGAAGCACGGAGACGATGTAGTGATAAGTCCTTCGGTTTCTAATGAAGATGCCAAAGAGATGTTCCCTAAAGGTTTTAAAGAGGTAAAACCATACCTTAGAATGACCCCGCAGCCAGATTCTAAGTAAAAATTATGAAAGAACTTGGGAATGTTTTTCAACTCGTCATCCTGAACTTGTTTCAGGATCTAAGATGTTGATAATCTATTCATGTTAGATTCTGAAATAAATTCAGAATGACGCATAAAAAAAGACCTCACAGGTTTCGAAAACCTGTGAGGTCTTTATATTTTAAGGTGATTTCCGGCTTTTATTTTACCGCAACCAATTCCACATCAAAAACCAAAGCTGCGTTCGGCGGTATCACACCACCGGCGCCCTGTTCCCCGTAAGCCAAATGCGACGGAATCACAAAACGAGCCTGGTCTCCAACATTCAGCAAAAGAATACCTTCGTCCCATCCGCTAATTACGTGTCCTACTCCCACTGGAAATTCCAACGGCTGATTTCTTTTATAAGAAGAATCAAAAACACTACCATCGGTAAGCATACCTTTGTAATGAACTGAAACGGTTTGTCCTTTTTCAGGTTTTGCGCCTTCGCCTTTCTTTTCAATTTTATATCTAAGTCCGCTTTCTGTGGTTTTAAAACCTTCTGAAAGCTTTCCAAGCAGTTCGTCTTCCCTTTTTTTAGCAGCTTCTTCTCTTTTAGCTTTAGCTCCATCAAATTGTCTAAAAGACTCTACAGCATTAAAATTTTCTGCTTTCTCTCCAGCTCTAAGGATTTCCAATTTTTCAATTTTATCTCCTTGCTTAATACTATCTACCACATCCTGGCCTTCAATAACGCTACCAAAAACAGTGTGTTTCCCGTCTAACCAGGGAGTTTCGGTATGCGTAATAAAAAACTGGCTTCCATTAGTACCGGGACCGGCGTTTGCCATAGAAAGTTTTCCCGGGGCATCGTGTTTTAAATCGGGGTGAATTTCATCTTCAAATTTATATCCCGGGCCACCAACACCTGTACCCTGGGGATCACCACCCTGAATCATAAAATTAGGAATCACACGGTGAAATTTAAGGTCGTTATAATAAGGTTTTCCTTGCGGAAAAGCATCGTTTTCCAGTTTACCTTCAGCAAGACCTACAAAATTCCCAACCGTTCCCGGTGCTTTTTCGTATTCCAGTTCCACTAAAATCTGGCCTTTAGTGGTATAAAATTTAGCATATAATCCGTCGTTCATTTTCTTATATTTTTAAAGTGCAAAGATATCTATTTTAATAGAATGCATTAATATACTTTTTCAGCATTTACATAAGTTTCCAAAACTTTTATTCCAGGAATTTCAGCGGCATCAACTTTCATAATATCCTTATCAAGAATTATAAAATCGGCAAATTTCCCTGCTTCAATACTTCCTTTTTCTTTTTCTTCAAAATTAGCGTATGCCGCCCAAATAGTCATTCCTTTTAAAGTTTCTTCGCGAGATAAGGCCTGCTCCATCATAAAGCCATCTTCAGGGAAATTATTGGTATCCTGTCTTGCAACAGCAGCGTAAAAAGTAAGAAACGGGCTCACTTCTTCTACCGGAAAATCGGTTCCTAAAGCTACAATTTCAGCCTGGTCCAGTAATTTCTTAAAGGCATATGCACCCTGCATTCTTTCTTCTCCCAAACGATCTTCTGCCCAGTACATATCACTGGTTGCATGTGTAGGCTGTACCGACGGAATAATATTTTTGCTGAAATACTTAAAATCTGCCGTATCTATTACCTGGGAATGTTCTACCCTCCAACGGCGGTCTCCACCATCTTTTAAGAGTTCATCGTAAGTTTTTAAAACCAGGTAATTAGCTGAATCTCCAATAGCGTGTGTATTTAACTGAAACTTTGAGGCAGCAAGGCGTTCAGCGGTTTCTTTAAAATCTTCAACCGGTGAAAGTAATGCTCCAAAATGGCCGGCACGATCGCTATATTCTTCTTTTAAAGCCGCGCCCCTGGAACCCAGTGCCCCATCGCCATAAAATTTAACCGACCGTACATTTAATCTTTCGGTTTTAATTGGGTCTTTGTCCAAATAATAATCAAGGTTCTCTTCGGTGTTACTAATCATCGCATACAGCCTTATTTTAAGACTTTCCTCCTGGTGAAGGCTATCCATAAGTTCTATAGTTTCCCTATTAATTCCCGCATCTACCACTGTGGTAAGTCCGTATTCAAAAGAAATTTTTTGAGCGTCCAGCAAGGCGTTCACCTGCTCTTGCGTAGAAGGTTCCGGTTGGGCATTGGTAATTAGACTCATAGGATTATCTACAATAATGCCGGTAAGCCTGCCATTTTTTTGTTCAATATCGCCACCATCAAAAGGAGTTTCGGTAGTTATTCCCGCTTTATCTAACGCAGCCTGATTGGCTAAAAGTGCGTGACCGTCTATACGGGTAACAGCAATTGGAGTATCAGGAAATAATTCATCCAGGGTATCTTTTGTGGGAAATTCTTTGTTTTCCCAATCGTTTTGATCCCATCCTCTCCCGGTTATGAATTCTGCGCCACGTTGATTTTGAAAATCAACAATTCGTTGTACAACTTCATCAAAACTTTTGGTACCGGTGAGATCTACACGTTGTTGTTGTAAACCCAGGCGGTAGAAGTGTGCGTGCCCATCTATAAAACCGGGAAAAACACTTTTGCCGCCGGCGTCAAGCTTTTCAGTAATTTCATATCTTTTCTCCAGCGCTTCAGCTGTTCCTATTTCCAGGAATTTACCATCTTTAGTTACAAAAGCTTCAGCAGAACTAAAATTATCATCTACAGTATAAATTTCAGCATTAAAAACAAGAAGATCTGCTTTCTCTTTATCTTCAGAATTACAGGAAATAAGCATTAAACTCAATAGCCCGAAAAGTAATATTTTTCTCATTATTGTCAATTTTCGTATAAAAATAAAAAATGCGCCCATTAAAGGCGCATTTTATGAATTTTATTTAATTAATGCTTAAAAAATAGCATTTATAATTTGATCACGTATACTTTTATTTGCCGCTGCAGCAAGACCTACAGAAACGAATAAGCCAATCATAGCATAAGCAAAATCTTTAAAGATCATTCTACCTGCTTTCTTACGGTGTTTTTTACCTTTTTTAGTTCTTGCCAAACTAATTGCAATTTCCCTACCACCAATAATTCCAAGGAAAACCCAGGTGGTACTCATTGGTACGGTACTTATAAATAGTTTGTAAATAAGCAGGATTACGTAGGTTAAATCTACTAAGGTGGCTGCACGAATATCAGAAATCCTGGATTTTTCACTCACCACTTCCTGAATTTTATCTCCCCTTAAGTAAAATAATAGTCCCAGGCCACCAAATATTGTTAAAGCAAAGACTATAAATTGAAAAGTGTCCAGGCTTCGCGGAAGGAATACCGCTATATTAGCACCATCTTGCATTACCCAAACTCCCCACAGTGTACCACTTACAATCCATTGAACTGCCGTCCAGCTGTGATTAAATTTCCTGCTTTTAAAGTATTTTTTTATAAAATTATAAGAAAGATACCATACTAAAAACGATAGTATAAAAGCCATAATATAGCCTGTCCAACTCTTCCAAACTACCGAGGTAATCCCCGAAGTATCGGCACTAAACACACTTAAAATAAGAAAAGTGGTAGAAACCGGCATTTTAAGCCTGGTGAGAATTAATAGCACCAAAGGCGCTATAATTTGAAAGAAACTGAAAGATTCAGGGTGCGGATATGGTGAGGATCCATCGGGTTTAAGTAACCTTTGGAAAGTTACATCACCATCAAAATAGAACCAACTGAAACTTACGACTCCCAAAAAAATAGAACCCACGTAGAGCCATAAAATCCACCAACGTTTAGCTTTATTACTTTCAATAAAAGTTCCCAAAGACTGGATACTATCATTAGCTACCGTTGCATAGGCAGCGAAGAAAAAACCAAGCCACATGGCTGCAGTTTTATTACCGGTAAAAATTCCGGCCATAATAATACCAACTATAACAATTGCAAGGAATGCCTTTTCCTGAACCATAAAGTCCAGAATATTCAAATAGGGACGGGACCGGTCACTCCTTTTAAACTTTTTGCCTTTTGCCATTTAAGTAGCTTTTTTAATAGTTTTGATATTTAGATTTTGGTCTTTACTAAAAGACCTCCTTAAAAATTTGGGTACAATATTAGTTAGTTCTATTGTTAATTTTGAATTTCCAATGTTGTGTTATTGTTAAGGAATTTTACCTTACCAGCTCCTATAAACACTTGAATTGAAGCTCCCTACCGGCTATTATTTGGCCGAAGATATTATTAATAACAAAAAAAAGCATCAATAAATGATGCTTTTTTTAATTTAAAGATGACTTTTTTATTAAAAATCGAATTTATAAGTCGCTCCTGCCAGTACTTGTAATCCCTGTACCTGGAAATTTGTCCAACGTTGGTAATCGTTATTTAAAAGGTTACTTCCTTTAGCAAAGATTGAAAGCCTATCGTTAAACCTATAGCCTAAATGAGCGTTTACATCAAAATAGCTATCAAGGCTAATTGTATTCATAGAAGGCTCTCCTGCTGAAGCAATTCTTTCCTGGTCAAAACGCTCGCCTACGTAAAATAAATTAGCGCCGGTATACCACTTTTCATTAATTTGATAATCGGCATTTAATGAAGCTTTAAAATCTGGAAGGTTCCAGGCTTCAACCTGGTTATCTGTGCTGTAATTAAAATATTCAGCATTAATTCCTAATCTAAAATTTCGGTTTACATCTACATTTAATTCCCCGGCAACAGAAAGGGTTTTCACATCGTCATAAACCACTTCAAAAGAATTTCCGTAGGCATAATTTTCGGTAGTGATATCGTTAGCCCGGGCATTTCGCCTAAACAAAGCTTTGTTAAATTGCGACTCATAACCGGTTTTAAAATTATAAGAAATACTATTGCTTAATTTCCCTTTGGCACCAACATAAGCATTATACTCATTATCTGTAGGTTTTATTACCAAGCCCGGAAAAACGTAAGGATTCTCCTGTATAAAACTATAATAAGTGTTTTGTTGCAGGCCACCTTCCAAACCGGCGTAAGGGGTAAAATAATCGCCACCTAATCTATAGCTAGCGGTTACTTTAGGATAGATATAAAAATTACCATCACTGTTTTCTACATCCTGACTATAGAAAAATGCAACGCCAAGATTTAAAGTAAGATCATCTCTTAAAATTAATAAACTGGGATTAATACCGAAATTCATAAAAGTATAATCGTAAGTATCGGTTGCCAGGAATTGTTCTCCCATTTGTCCGTTTACAATATCAGTATAAATATTTGTGGTGATTAACTCATCGGCAATATTCAGTTCAAAAGTACCGCGGGCATCAAAATGATTTTCTGAAGAAGAATAGGAATCTCCGGTATGTCTAAAAGTACCACGGGCATTATCAAAAAAAGAATCGTACAGCTCAATTTCGGCTCCAGCATAAGCTGAAAAATAATTTTGTGCAGGATCTATTGAATTTATTTCTTCGTTGCTAAAATTAGCATCTTGCGGTAAACCATACCAGTTAAATAACTGGTGCTGCGCTCCTACTTCGGTTTTCCAACCTAAATTTCTCGTTTTTGAGTTATAACTTAGGTTAAGCTCGGTATCATAAAATTTATCGTCTAGCGCAATCCCGTCAATTCCACCCTGCGACGAATTATGGTCTAAATAAACCCCAAAATTATCGGTGCGGTTCACTTCCAGGTTACTGTAAAATTCGGCTAAAAGGTTGCCATAATTTCCAAATCCAAGACTTGCATAATTATCGTAAACCTTTACCGGGCGTTCTCTTTCTACCGTGGTAGCACGCCCTTTTGCGGGTGTGAAAGTAGAAGCTACGGGCACTGAAAATATACTGTATTGCACCGGCCTTTTTTCTGTACGTACAGAATCTGACTCTTTGGGAGTTTGCTTTATTTTATTTGCATCTTTAACTGTTGGGGTATATGGTTTTACTACGGTTACAGTTTCGCTGTCTATAGGATCCTGAGCAAAAAGAAGCCCACTCATTAAAAACAGACTTAAAAACAGGTTTCTTTTTATTGAAAACATTTGCATATAGAAATTCTTAAATGTTAGATTGAAAGTTGAATTAGTTGTTCGCTTCTACCGAAGAATTGGTTTTTGCTTCTTCTGTCTTTATTCTGGACAATTCCTGCTTAGCTTCCTGAACAATTTCAGGATAATTAGAGAAATTATTGATTACGTTTTCCAGAATATAAGTAGCCTGGTAAGCATCATCCAGCTCGTAGAAGTTATCGGCCATTAAAACCAGGCCTTTAGCGCCCCAGCGTTTATAGCCAGAGAAGTCTTTTGCCAGGATTTGCACCGCTGCGTTAGAAGCTTCGTAATTTCCGCTTTCATTTTTAAAGTAAGCATCGTAATATAAAGCTTCAGCGGCAAATACTCCTTTAGCAGTTTTTTGAACTTCTGAATAAGCACTTTTTGCTTTACTCATATTTCCGGAAGCAAAAGCAGCACGTGCCACTATTACACGCGCATCGTTTCTCGCCTCTGAATCTGACTCTGAATTAGCCAACACTTTATCGGCATAAGTTGCAGCCTTTCCTGGCTGGTCTAATTCCAGGTAAGATTTCATAAGATTAGATTGGGCAAAAATCACATTTTGTTCATAACTCGCTTCCTTCTCTAATCTTTCTAAATAACTTACCGCTTCACGGTAATTTTTATTTTCAAGTAAAATTTCAGATAGTCTTGAAAGCGCATCTTCAGTGAATTCATTTTTAGGCTTATCGGCTACAGACCGGTAATTAGCAGCGGCTTTTTGCTTGTTTCCATTTCTAAAATACATTTGTCCTAAATAGAAGTTCGCGTTTATAGAATGAATTCCATTAGGGAAACGTTGCAGGTAATTTTCAAAGCCACTAATCGCCCTGTCATATTCATTCTTGAAATATTGATTTTCTGCAGACTCGTAAGTAGTATTATCTAAATCGGCATCTGTCACTTCAACAAAATCTATATTTTGTACCCAGCTTGCATACTCATCGGTTCGGCCAAGATCTACGTAAACCATTCTTGCTGTAGAAACGGCCTGCATAGCTTCAGGTGTGTTAGGATAATCGTTTACCACTTTTTTCAATCTTTCTAAAGCACGGTTTCCGTTATCGGCATTATAATGAATAAGCGCCTGTCTAAGCATTGCCTTGGGCACAAATGCACTTTGCGGCACTTCTCTAATTAGCCTGTCGTAAGCAGATAAGGCTTCAGAAGTATTATTTGCAGCAACATAAGTATTTCCCAATTCATACATTGCATCGTCTCTAAAAGAAGAACGGGAATATTGATTTATAAAGCTTTTTAGGTCAGAAATTTTGGTGTCTCTTCTATCAATAAACCCGTAGCTCATTGCTTTTTGAAACGCGGCATAATCATTATCGCCACTTAGCGAAAGTGCTTTGTTATAAGCTTCAATCGCCGGCCAGTACTGGCTGCTCACAAAATAAGTATCTCCTAATCTTAATAAAGCATCGTTTCTACGGGCAACCTCGTTCGCGCCGTTTTCAGAATAACGTTTAAAATATTCTATTGCTCTTGCATACTCATTCTTTTTAAAATATGCATACCCAAGGTTATAATCAAGATTTTCAAGTTCATCGGTGCCTTGTGCGGCATTCATTCCTGAAAATTCACGATATCCAATTATAGCATCATCAATTCGGTTGATGTTATATTCGCTTTCGGCTTTCCAGAAAGTAGCTTTAGCCGTAATTTTTTGATCTCTGGGTTCAGAAAGTGCTTTTTCAAAATTATTAATCGCTCTTTCATAATCACCTTCTTCATATAACTGAAGTCCGTAATAGTAAGCTACTTTTTGATAGGCTTGTTTATCGCTAAAGTTGCGATTGTTTTCCAGCAAGCGCATTGCTTCCTCAAAATTTCCTGAAGTAAGGAAAGAATCTATAAGTAAACTTTCCATGGCTTCCCGGTTTTCAGATTCCGGGTATTTTTCAATATAATTGATTAAAACCTGCGACGGACTTTCATAACTATTCCCAATCTCATAACTGAGTTTTGCATAATTCATATACGCATCCTCCTGGATTTGAGAATTGAAATCCATTTCACTGGCATTTTTAAATGCGTTTAAAGCCTGCTGTTTTTGGTTAGATTCTAAATAAGATTGCGCTAAATGATAATAGGCGTTTTGGGCAATCTCATTTTTTCCATCAATAATTTTATTGAATTCAGAGATTGCTTTTTCGTAATCTCCCTGCTTGTAATAAGCATAACCCAACTGGTAATAATCGGTATTATTCCATTTTCCGCGTTCACCATCATATTCTTTTAAATAAGGCAGCGCCTCTTCATACTGCTCTAAGTTGAAATAACTTTCACCAATAATCTTATTTAATTGCGAACGTTCTATACGATTAGAACTTTGTAATTGTTCTTTAGCCAGTTTTATAGCTTCCTCGAAATTACCCAGTTTAAAGTTCATATCGGCCTGGAAATAAGAAAGGTCTTCACTGTACCTATCGTTACTACGTACCGCTTCAAAATTTTGATTGGCTTCCTCATAATCATCACCCTCGTAGGCCATATAACCAATGTAATATTTTGCCTGCGAACCAAACTCCTGCGAATCCCGAACCCTTTCTAAATATGTGCGCGCCTGGTCGTATTGTTTAGCTCTAAAATAGGCGTAGCCATTATTAAAATAATAGCGTTCCCTTTCTGCCCTGCTCATACTTTTTTCATCAACTTTATCATACCACTTGCGGGCAAGGGAATATTTTCCGGTTTGAAAATAATAATCGGCTACATCCAAATAAGCCGAATTAGTTTTTGTGCTGGTGGGATAACGACTTACAAAGCGCTCCATTAACCGGTCTGCACCGGGCTGGTTTAACCTTACGGCCGCATTGGCAATATAGTAAGCACAATCTCCTTCAATTTTCTCGTCATCGGTTTGCTCTTTTACTTCATCAAACAAGTTTTGGGCAGCCAAAAATTGCTGATTATTATAAAGTTCAAGAGCTTTGTTAAATTCAGCGAGATCGTGGGTATAGTTAGCCGATCGCTGAGAAATTCCTTTAAAAGAGAAGAAAATTAAAACAACAAACAGTAAAATTTTGTTAGGTGTCATTTATTGATTTTTAAGTTGAGTATTCAAAGATAATTTAAACCTTGCTTTATTAACGCCGATATAAAGTGATAATTATGTTAATGTAAAAAAAAGTAAACCCGCGCCTTTTGAAAAATGTATATTTACCGATATTTTTACACTGAAGAAAAGCCTAAAACTTTATGTCTAATACCGTCTTGAAATTAAATAACGCTGCTATTTACCAGCGTGAAAGCCTTATTTTATCTGAAGTAGATGTACACATAAACAAAGGCGATTTTGTTTATCTTATTGGTAAAACCGGAACCGGAAAAAGTAGTTTTATGAAAACACTTTACGGCGATTTACCACTTACCGAAGGTGAGGGAACTATTGTAGACTTTAATTTGCGTACACTTAAGGAAAAAGATATTCCTTTTTTAAGACGAAAACTTGGTGTTGTTTTCCAGGATTTTAAATTGTTAACCGATAGAAATATAAAAGACAATTTACTTTTTGTACTAAAAGCAACCGGCTGGAAAGACCAAAAAGCAATGGATCTTAAAATTGACGAGGTTTTAGATAAAGTAGGAATGAAATCTAAAGGATTTAAATTTCCTTATCAACTCTCTGGCGGGGAGCAGCAACGGGTAGCTATTGCACGTGCTCTTTTAAACGACCCTGAACTTATTCTTGCCGATGAACCTACCGGAAACCTGGACCCGCAAACTTCAGTAGAAGTTATGGAAGTACTTCAGGAAATTAGCAAAAATGGGAATACCATTCTTATGGCTACGCACGATTATGCTTTACTGCTTAAATATCCTTCAAAAACTTTAAAATGTGACGGGCAACGTGTTTTTGAAGTTGTTCAAAAATCGGTTTAAGGCTGAACTTCATCAGCTTTTACCCTGTGCGGTTTTTTATTGATAAAAAGGTAATAGAAATTTACACAAACAATTACCGCGTTGGTAATAATTACCGGCCAGGAATCTATTAAAACTCCGTAGACAATAAAAAAGACACAACCCAGGCTATTTACAATTCTAAGCTTTATGATATTCTTCATAAAGAAAGAAATCGCTACAAAAAAGGAGGCTAGATAACCTATCCATTCAGTAAGACTAATTCCCAGGAATTCCATATAAAAAAGAAGAGTTTGTTTGAAAATTCTCTTTTAACGTCAACCTGAACTCGTTTCAGGTTCTAAGTTATTAGATGCTGAAACAAGTTCAGCATGACGCCTTTTGAAAATTAGCAAACAAACTCTTTAAAGTTGAGTGATTAAACTATTTTATTTCTCTTACGCTCGTTTTCGGTAAGATAAATTTTACGCAACCTTAAGTGACTTGGAGTAACCTCAACATACTCATCTTTCTGAATATATTCTAAGGCTTCTTCCAAAGAGAACTTAAGTGCAGGTACAATCTTCGCTTTATCATCGGCACCAGAAGAACGTACGTTAGAAAGCTTTTTGGTTTTGGTAATATTTACCGCCATATCATCCTGACGGGAATTTTCACCAATTACCTGGCCTTCATAAATTTCTTCTCCCGGATCTACGAAAAACTTCCCTCTATCCTGTAATTTATCAATAGAATAAGGAATTGCTTTTCCGCGTTCCATAGAAATTAAAGAACCGTTTTGACGCTGTGGAATTCCACCTTTCAACGGCTGATATTCTTTAAAACGGTGAGCCATAATCGCTTCACCTGCAGTAGCAGTAAGCAACTGATTACGCAAACCTATAATTCCTCGCGAAGGAATCATAAACTGTATGATCATACGTTCGCCACGGGTTTCCATGCTTAGCATTTCTCCTTTTCGCATCGTTACCATTTCTACAGCTTTTCCTGAAACTTCTTCAGGTAAATCTATAGTTAGTTCTTCAACCGGCTCACATTTTTCACCATCAATTTCCTTGATAATTACCTGTGGCTGTCCAATTTGAAGCTCGTAACCTTCTCTTCTCATTGTTTCAATAAGTACAGAAAGGTGCATTACCCCACGGCCATAAACCAAAAATTTATCGGCACTATCGGTTTCCTTTACCCTAAGGGCAAGATTTTTCTCTAATTCCTTGGTAAGTCTTTCTTTAATATGCCTTGAAGTCACAAATTTTCCATCTTTTCCGAAGAAAGGAGAATCGTTAATGGTGAAAAGCATACTCATTGTAGGCTCATCTATAGCGATGGTTTTAAGTCCTTCGGGGTTTTCAATATCAGCAATAGTATCACCAATTTCAAAACCTTCAAGACCAACAATAGCACAAATATCACCTGGTTGAACTTCGTCTACTTTTTTACGGCCTAAACCTTCAAAAATAAAAAGTTCTTTAATTCTTGTCTTTTTTATACTCCCGTCACGCTTCACTAATGAAACCTGCATTCCCTCTTTTAAATGCCCACGTTGTAATCTACCTATAGCGATTCTTCCTGTAAAAGAAGAAAAGTCTAAAGAAGTAATAAGCATTTGAGGAGAACCTTCCTGTACTTTAGGCGATGGAATGTGTTCCAGTACCATATCAAGAAGCGGTTCAATATTATCTGTTTTTACATCTGGATCGTCGCTCATCCAGTTATTAAGCGCTGAACCGTAAACTGTTGGGAAATCAAGCTGCCATTCTTCAGCACCTAATTCAAACATAAGGTCAAAAACCTTTTCGTGCACCTCATCTGGAGTACAGTTTGGTTTATCTACCTTATTCACTACAACGCAAGGTTTTAAACCAAGGTCTATAGCTTTTTGCAACACAAAACGGGTTTGCGGCATTGGACCTTCAAAGGCATCTACCAATAATAGAACCCCATCGGCCATATTTAATACTCGCTCTACCTCCCCACCAAAATCGGCGTGACCAGGAGTATCAATAATATTGATTTTGGTGTCTTTATAGACTACCGATACGTTTTTAGAAGTAATAGTAATACCACGTTCTCGTTCCTGATCGTTGTTATCCAGGATAAGATCTCCGGTGTTCTGGTTGTCCCTGAACAAACGGCAGTGATACATAATCTTGTCTACCAGGGTAGTTTTACCGTGGTCTACGTGCGCGATAATCGCGATGTTTTTAATAGCTGTCATATAAGCGCCTCATTTTTAAGGCTGCAAATGTACGGCTAATTTTAAAGATACAAGTATCTGAGGCGACTAATTCAAAATAAAAAATATAGAAGCAAATTAGCTGATATTCAAAAGGTTAATTTTGAAAATGCAATTTAATAAAATCAGGAAGTAGATTTTAGCTTTTTATAAACGAAAAAACCAAAATAAATAGCCGCAATTGTTCCGAAACCAACACCTAACAAAGGCTCTTCGGGTCTTTGATAGATAAAGAAAATGGTAGCAGCCGTCATTATTAGTGCGTTGATAAGTAAACGCTTAGGGGTATAATAATTACTGAACTGTTCTTTTAATCCTTGCATAGCTAAATTTTTTGCAAAGCTAAGAATTTAAAATTGATCTTTTAATTTTCGTCGGCTGATGGCCCATAAGTGGCCGGCACCGGTATATCCAGTAATCTAAAATAAACGCCCAATTGCGCCCTGTGGTGTGGCAATTGATTAAGAACCATCATTCTAAGAACAGAATATTTAGGCATATCCATTAACACTTTGCCATCCTGCATCATTTTCCAGTTTTTCTCGTATTCACTATCCGGTTTTCTTAAAGCAGCTTCGGCTTCAGAGGTATTATTCTGCAATATTTCAAGAATTTCCTCAATACTATCAAAATCTGGAGATTTATAACCAACCATATCCATTTCGTCCATTTCCATAGTAGCGGTTATCCAACTTGGAATTTCAGCAAGATGATTCGACAATTGCTTTATGCTCATTGATTTTTTATGTGGTCGCCATTCCAATTTATCGGCAGGAATACGTTTCAAAAATTTTTCGGTAAGCACAACTTCGTGTTGTAGTTCAGAAATTAGCAAATGTTGCAGCTCCATATTTTAAAAATTACCACGGGAAATTACAACAAATAGTTCTTACGTATAATGTAGTAAGTAGAAAATTAAACTCGGGAAAACACTTATTTTTTGAATTGTAACACCCGCTTAATTCTGTTATCTTTGCTTTCCTAATTCCCATTTTATGAAACTTGAAAAGATTCCGCAGTTAAAACATATTAATTCTAACAATTTTTTCTTACTAGCCGGGCCCTGTGCAATTGAAGGGGAAGAAATGGCGCTGAGAATAGCTGAAAAAGTAGTTGAAATAACCAATAAACTGGAAATTCCCTACGTTTTTAAAGGATCTTTTAAAAAAGCTAATCGCAGCAGAATTGATAGTTTTACAGGAATTGGAGATGAAAAAGCCTTAAAAATTCTTCGAAAAGTTTCTGAAACTTTTGAGATCCCTACTATAACCGATATTCACGAAATAAGCGACGCAAAAATGGCTGCTGAATATGTAGATATTCTCCAAATCCCAGCATTTTTGGTGCGGCAAACAGACTTAGTAGTTGCCGCCGCAGAAACCGGAAAAGTGGTTAATCTTAAAAAAGGACAATTTATGAGTCCTGAAAGTATGAAACACGCGGTTACCAAAGTAACAGATTGCAATAACGAGCAGGTTATGGTTACCGATCGTGGGACTATGTTTGGTTACCAGGATATGATTGTAGATTTTAGGGGAATTCCCACTATGCGTGAATTTGCTCCTACCGTTTTAGATGTTACTCATTCTCTCCAACAACCCAACCAAAGCAGCGGTGTTACCGGGGGCAGACCAGAAATGATAGAAACTATTGCCCGCGCAGGAATAGTAAATAAAGTAGATGGCCTGTTTATAGAAACTCATTTTGACCCGGCTAACGCTAAAAGTGACGGCGCCAATATGCTAGATCTTAATTACCTAGAGAAATTACTAGGTAATTTAGTTGCAATAAAAAAAACGGTAAATAGCTTATAAAAATTTCTTTAAGTCCAAGGTGGATGTCGTTCTACTTACCACTTATTTTATCAAAACACCCGGTCATATGTCTTGGGTGTGATTGTTATTGCACTACCCTATTTAATAAAATTATCAAAATTTAAGGTTGTTTTTCTTCAGTTGCAATCTTTTATATTTTAAAGCTGCTGGAGGGCATTTATTGTCCATAGCTTTAATTATCTCCTGCTAGTAAACAAAACCTATAGCTCTCTTAACAGCTGTTATATTTAATTAAATAAAAGTTAATCTAATTCATTATTAAGAGTTTCCGTTTTAAATTAAGTTAATTTGAAATTCAACCAACCTAAACCTTAATGCAAAAACAACCTATTTCGAAAGGTGTATTTACCTGGAAATTCTGTTTAGCTATTTTCTGTATATTTTTAGTAGCTCCTTTAACTGCGCAGGAAGAACCAGAAGTATCTGTTGGTGGTGCGCTTCGTTATAATTACAACCTTTCTTCCTGGAAAGACGGACAAAAAAACCGTGGTGGTGATTTTGGTTACGATATTTTTAGAGTAAACTTCAATGCAAAATATAAAGAGGTTTACTTAAATGCTGAATATAGATTATATTCTGACGCTTTTGGCGGTGGCGTAATGAAGCAAGGCTGGATGGGATATAAATTTAATGATATAGACGAAATTCAAATTGGCCTTACCCAGGTTCCATTTGGTATTCAGCAATATAATTCCCACAACTGGTTCTTTAATTTAACCTATTATATGGGGCTGGAAGACGATCACGATATGGGCATAAAATATATTCACGCCGGGGAGAAATATGAATATCACTTTGCTTTCTTTAAAAATTCGGAAGAATTGCGATTTGGCAGTGATACCGAATCTTCTACCAGTAGATATTCTTATGACGTTGTAGGCAGAAACAAAGAAATAAATCAATTTAACGGGAAATTTGTTTATAAATTTGGGGATAAGACTGCTAATAGATTAGGCGTTTCGGCACAATATGGCGGCCTATATAATTTAGACACTCAGGAAACCGGAAACCATTACGGTTTGGCCGCGCATTACGAAATCACTCAAAATCGTTGGAATTTAAAAGCCCAGGCTTTAACCGCTTCGCATAATCCAATTAATGCCGAAGGAGAAAGCAGGGAAGCTTTAAGTTTTGGTGCTTATGGCGCACCTTATGAAGTTGCTGCCGACTTTAATTTATATTCCCTGGCAATTTCAAGAAATATCCCTGTAAACCTGGGGCCCGTTTCTAATTTGGAATTCTATAACGATTTTGGTTATATGCAAAAACATAAGAGCAGTTTTACTGATTCTTATATGAACGTTACAGGAGTACTGGTTACCGCCGGGCAGGTTTATACTTATATAGATTACGCCGCCGGTTATAATCACTCCTGGTTGGGAGGTAATTTTGTAGACGATTTTGCAGTCGGTAACCCTGATGCAAAATGGGAAGCAAGATTCAACATCAACATAGGCTACTATTTTTAATTTAATTTCTGAAAACCACTTATATGGCAAAGAAAGTTACCAGAAGCGATGAGAAAAAGTCAATTTTTGGATTAGAAGTAAACGGTCCCGTTTTCTTTATTTCATCCTTTATAATTATTGTAAGCATCGCTCTTACCCTCATTTTTGAAAAACAGGCAGAAACTATTTTTGCAGATATTCAAACCGCGGTTGCCAATAATGCCGACTGGTTTTTTATCATGTGTGTAAATATATTCCTGGTTTTCCTGGTCTACCTGGCCCTCGGGCAATTTGGGAAGATGCGCATAGGTGGCCAAAATGCCAAACCCGAATTTAAAACCCTCTCATGGTTTGCCATGCTGTTTAGCGCAGGGATGGGAATTGGGCTGTTATTCTTTAGTGTGGGCGAACCTGTAATGCATTTTACAGCACCTCCAACCGGTGAACCAGGAACTGCAGCTGCCGCGCAGGAAGCTATGAATTTCACATTTTTACATTGGGGTTTTCACGCCTGGGGAGTGTATGCCTTAGTTGGCCTGGCACTTGCTTATTTCACATACACTCGAGGTTTGCCACTAACTATACGTTCTATTTTTTATCCTTTCCTTGGAGATAAAATCTATGGAAAAATTGGAGATGCAATAGATATTTTTGCGGTTCTAGCTACTTTATTTGGCTTAGCTACATCGCTGGGGTTCGGGGTTCAGCAAATTGCCTCTGGTTTAGATCACGTTTTCAATATTCCCAGCGGAATTACTACACAAGTATTATTGATTGCTGGAATTACGCTTATTGCCACAATTTCAGTAGTTCTTGGGGTAGATAAAGGCGTTAAATTTCTTAGTGAATGGAATATGCGGGTTGCCTTGCTTTTGCTTGGCCTGGCTTTAGTGCTTGGTCCTACCGTTTTTATTTTTAGATCTTTTGTTGAAAATACCGGAAGTTATCTTTTCAATTTTATTGAAATTTCTACCTGGAGTGAAACTTTCACTAATAGCTCCTGGCAAAACGACTGGACTGTGTTTTACTGGGGCTGGTGGATTGGCTGGTCGCCATTTGTTGGGATGTTTATCGCCCGTATTTCTAAAGGACGAACCATTAGAGAATTTGTGTTAGGGGTATTATTAGTACCTTCTTTAGTAACTTTCTTCTGGCTTTCAGCCTTTGGTAGTGTTTCAATCCAGGAAGCGCTTGGTGGGGATATGAGTATAATAGACGCCGTTAACGATGATATTGCCACTGCCCTATTTGTTTTCTTTGAAGATTACCCGCTTTCTATGGTAATAAATGTAGTAGCAGTAATTTTAATTGCCGGCTTTTTTATTACCTCATCAGATTCTGGATCTTTGGTAATTGATAGTTTAACTTCTGGAGGAAAAATAGATGCACCAAAAGGTCAGCGAATCTTTTGGGCAGTTACCGAAGGAACTGTAGCCGCAGTTTTATTAATTGGTGGCGGGCTACAAGCGCTCCAAACCGCAACCATAGTTACGGGATTACCCTTTGCTGTTATTCTGCTTATTATGTGCTACTCTCTCTACAAAGGTTTAAAAGAAGACCTGGTAGAAATGCAGGATAAAAAAGAACAAAAGGAGATGGAAAATTATGAAGATATCGTGAATGATATTGTTAAGAAAAGAAACCTCGGGAAAAAAAATAACCAAAACTAAAAAACAGGCATTATGGAAAAATTCACCAACATTCTGGTTGCCTTAGACCTTTCAGACATTGATAATTCAGTTATAAAATATGCTTCATTCTTATCGGAGACGCTAAAAATTAAAAAGGTATATTTTGTACATAATATTAAGAAATATGAGATTTCTTCGCTTTTTGATGAACAAATGAAAGATGTAAATCTTGATGAGATAATTGGCGACGAACTCAATGAAAAAGTAGAAACCCATTTTAATAGTAAGGCAGAATGGGAAGTTCTTATTTCGGAAGACCCTTATACAGAATCTTTGATAAATTATATCGCCAATAAATATTATATAGACCTGGTGATGGTTGGAAACAAGAATAGAAAAAAAGGAACCGGAATTGTAAGCAACAAATTGCTGCGTCTTTTAAAATGCGATATTCTCTCTGTTCCACGGGACTTTCATCCAGAAATAAAAACAATTTGGGCGGGAACCGATTTTTCCCGTGAATCTCGAAAAATCTTTCCAATAGCTCAAATGCTTCAGAAGGCTACTTCGGCTCCTGTAACTGCGGCACATGTATATTCGGTACCGGTGCAATTTTCACCTTATGTTCCTAAAGAAGCAATGGCGCCGAAAATTGAAAAACACGCCAGGGAAAAAGGAGATAAATTTCTTAGCAAATTAGATTACGAAGGCGAAGTGACTCCCTTAATTATTCCCGGCAGGGATGCCAGTGTGGCCAGTAATTTATTGGAATGTGCAAAGAAAAATAACGTTGATATTTTAATTGTGGCCGATAAAGGTGCGAATAATATTTCCAGCCTGTTAGTTGGAAGTGTAACCGAAGAATTATTCGGAAAAAACCCCGAAGTACCTTTATGGATTTCTAAATAGTTCTAATAAAATTCGTCATCCTGTAACCTGGTTTAGGATGACGAATTTTTAAGAATAGATTATAGAGAAAAAGTTTAAAAAATATCTCCAGAAATGGGTCTATTTAAGATCAACTTCCACCCAAACAGGCAGGTGGTCTGAGGGGTATTTTAGATCTTTGGAATCACTCAAAACGCCATATTTTTTAACTTCAATCTCATCTGAAGTAAAAATATAATCAATTCTTCGAGTTACGGATTCCTTAAAATTATAACCGTTATAAGTACCTTCTGGTCCAAAATCGAGTTTAGCCACCGCTTTAGAATCATTCATTTTTCGCATTAAAAATCTTATTCCGCCAGTATGGGGTTCCAGGTTTAAATCACCCATTAAAATCACCGGCAGATTTTCTTTATTTAATGCTGAAATTTTCTCCCAAATAAGTTTTGCGCTGTTCTCCCTGGCTTTTTCCCCAACGTGGTCAAAATGGGTGTTGAAAACCCAAAATACTGTTCCCGATTTTTTCTCTTTGAATTTTGCATAAGTACAAATCCTTTCCATCGCAGCATCCCATCCTACCGAAATTTCATCAGGGGTTTCTGAAAGCCAAAAAGTATTATTTTCAAGCACTTCAAACTCTTCAGCATTATAAAAAATAGCACTGAATTCACCGGCTTCTTTCCCATCGTCTCGCCCTACTCCAACATATTTATAATTTTTAATTTCAGATTCAAAATGTTTTAACTGAATCGCCAAAGCTTCCTGAACTCCAAAAATCCCGGGTTCGTAAAACTTAATTTGTTTGGTTATATGGTTCTTGCGATTAGACCAGGAATTTTCACCATCATTTTCATTAGCATATTTAATATTGTAACTCATCAGTTCTACTTCCTGGCTAAAAAGAGTAGTTCCGGTAAAAATGAAAAGCAGTAAAAAGAAGAAAGTTCGGTTTATCATATTTCTGATTTTTGATAAAGTTCGGAAAAAAATTAAAAAAACAGGCCAATTTAATATTTTGATGATTTTTAAATAATAATTGAAGTTTTTTATTTTACTTTGTATTTCAAAGTACTTTATAATGGAAAATGAAAAGTATGTTCAAGACCTAAGCGACATCAAGCACATGATGAACCGCTCTTCTCGATTTATTTCCCTAAGCGGGCTCGCGGGAGTTTTTGCAGGTGGCTATGCAATTATTGGAGCTATAGTTGGAAAAGGTTTATTGGATGGGCATAATTCAGCCATAGATTCGCTGAGCCCGGCTTCAATGGACGCGAAAATATTGACGCAGTTATTTTTATTAGCTCTTGCTGTTCTTCTTCTGGCTATTGGTACGGCGGTTTTTCTAACCACCAGGAAAGCTAAAAAAACAAACGAAAAAAGCTGGGATAGCACCAGCAAACGATTACTTATCAATTTTTTTGCTCCTTTAACATCAGGTGGAATTTTCTGTTTAATCCTTTTGCAATATAATCTTATAGGACTTATAGCTCCCTCTATGCTTATTTTTTACGGGCTTGCCCTTATTCATGCCAGCAAATATACTTTTGGCGATCTTAGAAGTTTAGGGTATTCAAATTTAGTCCTGGGCCTTATTGCAACCCAGTTTTTGAGCTACGGATTATATTTTTGGGCAGTTGGTTTCGGATTTTTTCATATTGCCTACGGTATCTGGATGTACAATAAGTATGACAGAAAAAATGCTTAATGAAAAATATTATAAGTGATATAAATAAAGCTTTTGATCACCGGGTACGCCTGGGAATAATGAGTGTATTAATGGTAAATGAATATGCTGATTTTACAAGCCTAAAAGAACTCCTGGGAGTTACCGATGGTAATATTGCGAGCCATATTAAAGCCCTGGAAAAGAAAGGTTATGTAACGGTAGAAAAATCTTTTATAGACCGAAAACCAAATACACGCTACAGTGCCACTAAAACCGGCCGAAAGGATTTTCAGAAACATATAGACGCCATTGAAAACTTATTAAAGCAACAGAGGCAATAAGGATAAACCTATTTTTTTATCATTCAACTTTGAAATTCAAAGTACTTAAAATAACTATCAATCAAATTTATTATTATGAAAACTAACCGATTTTTAATTATCCTAATTATCGTGGGAGCACTTTTATTGATCCCCTTTATCGCGATGCAGTTTAGCAGTGAAGTGGTTTGGACTGTTTCAGATTTTATTATTATGGGAATTTTACTCCTGGTTACCGGGCTGGGAATTGACCTTGTGTTGAGAAAGGTTTCCAGCAGTAAAAACCGACTTATAATCGGTGGAATTATTCTTGCAGTATTTTTTATGATCTGGGCAGAACTTGCTGTTGGTGTTTTTGGAACTCCTTTTGCCGGAAGTTAAAAAAACTATCAGAACAATATTTTAAAATCGCTTAATGCAATATTTTGTAAATAAAAACTCTATAGTTCGCGAAATTTGGGGAAAGGGTGATACCATTCTCTTTATTTTCGCCGGGGCTTCGGCAGAGTTTGCGCTCAATAAAGCTGTAGACTGGCTTTATTATACCGGCCGTTTACCTCAAGATCCGCTTGGCAGGCTTTTCTCAACGGTTTCCTATGCCCGGGAAATAGTTTTTGCTGAAAAATCGTCGGCACTTAAGGCAATAGATCATATAAATTCTATTCACGCTTCGCTGGAAAATAAACGCGGAAAAAATATTCCAGACTGGGCTTACCGGGACGTGCTTTTTATGCTTATAGATTATTCTATCAGGTCTTTTGAAATCCTGGAACGCAAGCTAGAACTTTCTGAAAAAAAAGAAGTTTTTGATGTTTTTTTTAGGGTAGGTAAAAGAATGAATTTAAAATATCTACCAAAGAATTTCCACGAATTTGAAAAGATGCGGCAGGAACACCTGGAGCAAAACCTTAAGTATGGAGAATATACCAAAGACCTTTACCAACAGTACCGCAAACACCTGGGGTTAATGCGTTACAGGCTATTAATGGAAACACAAAGCCTTATTACTCCCGTTAGCGTTCGTAACTATTTAAATTTGCGTAAGTTTTCTTTCTTAAACCCGGTGATCCCTATTTATAAAATTAGCAGAATTATAAAAATAGACGGACTTCTTAAATCGCTGATCCTACCTTCAGAATATCAAGAAGAGATCAAATCGCTGGACATTCAAAATGCATATACCACGCAAGAAAAATGAGGAATCTAAAGAATTAAAAATTGAGCATCTTTAAACTTAACCGAAATCGCAGAAAAAACTATCTCATTGGCTTTTTCTCCCTGTTAATTATTGAAATTCTTATCGCCAGCTTTATAAAAGATGATTTTATAAGACCTTACCTTGGGGATTTCCTGGTGGTAATAATGCTTTATTGCTTTCTCATGGGAATAAGCCGATTCTCTATTTATAAAAGCCTATTTATTGTTCTGATATTCTCCTTTAAAATAGAATTTCTCCAGCTCATTGATATCGTAAAATTACTCCAATACCAGCCACCCAAACCTATAATGATAATACTAGGTAGCAGTTTTTCGGTTTGGGATTTGGTTGCTTACCTACTAGGACTTTTAAGCTGTCTTATTTTAGAAATTCTTATAAACAGAATCTACACTCCGTCTACATAATTCTGTAAATAACTGAATTTTGAAGTTAACCTGCCATTTTGAGTCATCTGCGCTCGGGCTAAGACTCCATTTTTATCATTATTAAAGAAAGCCGGGATCACATGTTCCATAAACATTTCGCCAAAACCTTCGCTGGCATCTTTTGGTAATTCGCAAGGCAAATTATCTACCGCCATAACCAGGATACTCTCTTTTTCGCGGAAATCTACTTCGGCTTCAGTTGCAGGATCGTAACCATAAAAAGGCTCAGCTATGGTAGAAGGTCTAATTGTACTGGCAATAGGCTCATTGATATCGCAAGAAATATCGGCTATATATTTTATTCGGAAATCTTTAGATTTTGCATCTTCAGCAGTAAAAAATACCGGCGCTCCATCTCCATAAAAGTGTCCCGATATAAAGAAATCACTGCATTTCGCGAAACGCAAAAAGTTAGAATCGTACTTGCCAGGTTCTTTAAAAAACTCTTTATGACTGCCCGCGGAGCCATCCTTCTTTTTATTATAATCAAGCACATCTATATTGCAGTATACCGGCTCTTCTCCTTTAAATTTCAGAAAATCCTCCACGTCCAGCTCTCTGATTTTTAAATGATCTAAAATTTCTTTTGCGCCCCGGGCCACCTTACCTGCCCCGGTTAGTAATATTTTTATTGACGGAATTTTAATTTTATCGAGTTCTGCCAACATGGCATCAAGATCTGGCAGAGATTCTACTTTAGGTAAATTATATAGATTTTCTTTTAAACCAATTCCCCTCAACCCATTGTAAGTTCCTACGAGACCCGCATATCGGCCGAAACCAATAAGCCGGTGATTCTTTTGATTAACAATTACCTCGTGGTCGTATAATTCGATATTATTTTTTAGAATTTCCCTAAGCAAATCGCGGTTATAAGGTTGCTTTTTAATGGTATGGGAAAAGAAAAAGTATTTTTTATTCGGAATTAGCGCCGGTAGCGGAACTTCTTTTACACCCAGTAAAATATCACAATCTGAAACATCTTCAGAAACTTCAAAACCGGCATCGCGATATTCCTGATCTGTAAAAATACGAATATCAGAACTTTGCACTTTAAAATTAGCTTCCGGAAACTTTTTTACGAGTTCTTTTAGTTTATTAGGCGAAAAAACTACGCGACGGTCTGGTGGCGTTTTTTCTTCTTTAATCAGTGCAAATTTTATCATTTCTGGTATGGGTTTTGTTCTTTTATGAATGCCTTTCAAAGGTATGAATTTAAAATTGTATCTTTGCAGGCTCAGATCAGCTAAAAACTGACTGGATTTCCGCCTTTGCGGAAATAATAATGTTCTTTATTTATGGGGTCGACTTGGTTTTGACAGCGAGTCTAATTGAGTTGTAAGCACGTCGAGCGCTGGGATATAGCTCGTAAATCTCATATTTCACACTTTTTTAAACGGCGAAGATAACTACGCCTTGGCTGCATAATCCGAATCACAGTAGGATTGCTTAGTCCCTGTAAGACAGGGAGCCAAGATGTCCCGCGAAGGCCTTGATTTACGGCATTCGCATTAGGGGCACCGATAAAGTAAATATAGGAACTGTAGGACCTTGATGCAGTTCTAAAATCTAATTGAGGATACGGAAGAAGTTAGGTAGTTTTCGGCCAGACTTTTTCCCGACAATTTAAGTGAAAACTAAACGTGTAGAAAGCATCTGAATTGCTTGTTTGGACGAGGGTTCGAACCCCTCCGACTCCACTTTTTGAGTACCAAACTCAAACAAAAACCCCGAAATCCCAGGATTTACGGGGTTTTTTGTTTATCACTACAATTTCCACAGTAGAAAATGGCCTAAAATTAACTGTCTTTTTTATTATGCAATTCTATTCTTAATTTGTTCAAATTGAGTTTTTGCCAATATTATTTACAGTTTTGGCTTCAGATCATAGAAAGTCTTCTATTCGGTAAATACCAGGTTAATCAAATCCACTCATAAATTCCTTAACAATTTAAAAAGAACCTTAACTGTTTTAATACCTTTATTCGCACGAATCTGAACCCTTTTGAGTATTACCG
>NZ_CAXAVR010000008.1:0-52274 GCF_963972535.1 uncultured Salegentibacter sp. | reverse complement strand
AAATCAAAACACTCTTTTTGAAGTTTCAGCAGTAAATATTGAGGAAAACGAAAATCGGCAACCGGTGCCTTATGTTTTACCTCCGGGCGTAATTAGAGAGGAGCTTTTTGAAAATAATACCAATATAAGGCAAAACGAACAATCCCTTTCTCTTAGGGTTTGTGACCTGGAACCACAGGATGCGAGGGCGGTTTACAAAAATTTCCAGATAGATATGCGGCAGTATAAAAACCTTGAAATGTTTTTACACGCTGAATCGCTACCCAACCAAACTCCTTTAAAAGAGGGACAGTTGGTAGCTTTTGTAAGAATGGGAACCGATTTTACCGATAATTATTATCAAATTGAAATTCCATTAAGTCCAACGGCTTTTGGCGAGATGACAGCTGAAGATATCTGGCCGGAAGTTAACCGAATGAATCTTCCGTTGGAACTACTTCAACGCGTAAAAACGGGTGTTTTAGGAGATCCTTCTTTAAATTCTGGAGAATTAAATTTCTTTACCGAAAACCTGGAATTAATTGACGAAGAAGACTCCTATGAAATGGATCAATTACGTCTTGGGATAAAAGGAAACCCCAGTTTTGGAAATGTAAGAGTATTAATGTTAGGTTTAAAAAACGGAACTCCAACCAATGGAGTTCAGGATTTATGTGGTGAGGTTTGGTTTAACGAACTAAGACTTTCAGATCTTGATAATGAAGGCGGTTGGGCAACAATAATTAATATGGACACCAATTTTTCAGATTTCGCCACGGTTGCCGCTACCGGTAGAAAAAGTACCGTGGGGTTTGGAACAATAGAACAGGGGCCAAATCAACGAAGCCGGGAAAATTCACAACAATATGATGTGGTGACTAATATAAATGCCGGCCAGTTACTTCCAGAAAAATGGGGTGTAAAAATTCCGTTTAATTATAGTAGGGGCGAGGAGTTAATTACACCAAAATACGACCAGGAATTTCTTGATTTAGAACTGGAAACAAGACTTGCCGATATTGTAGATCCTGTAGAAAGAGATAGGGTTAAAAAACAATCGCAGTCTTATACAAAACGGCAAAGTGTAAATATTATAGGCTTGCGGAAGGAGCGCACCGGCGAAGCCAAGCCTATGCCTTACGATATAGAGAATTTTGCTTTTACAACTTCTTATAATCAGGTAGATCATCGGGATTTTGAAATTGAAGAGTCTTTAAACCAAAATGTAAGAGCCGGGGCAACCTACGAGTTTAATTTTGAACCCAAACAGGTAGAACCTTTCAAAAATATTTCGGTTTTAGATAGCAGCGATTATTATTCCCTGGTAAGAGATTTTAATGTGAATTTACTGCCTTCTAATATAAATGCCAGTTCTACGATTTTAAGACAATACAACGAACAAAAATTTAGATCCCTGGAACTATCAGACGATGATTTGGGAATTCCAACTCTTTACCAGCGAAACTATATGTTTAACTGGGAATATGGTATAAATTATAATCTTACTAATTCTCTAAATTTTAGCTTCAACGCTTCCAATAATCGAATAGTAAGAAATTATATAGATGAAGACGGTTTTGCCAACAATACCATTGGGGTTTGGGATAATTTTTTCAGTATAGGAACACCAGATTTACATTATCAAAACCTGCAGGTTAATTACGATCTTCCTTTTGATAAAATTCCTGTGCTGGAATTTATAAATGCTACGTACTCTTATACCGGCGATTTCCAATGGCAACGCGGTTCCAGGATTTACGAAAACCTGGAAGGAATTCCAGATATTGGAAATAGTGTTCAGAATTCAAGTTCTCACCAAATAAATGCAAGTTTAGATATGGAGAGCCTGTATTCGTACCTGGGTCTGGAAAAGAAAGAAGGGCGTGGAGGCCAAACTATAAAGCAACGAAGTGCCGGGGTGCCTACATTAGATGGAAGTCCACGAGATGCAGAACGTGCCCAAAATACCCAAGTGCTTGAAAAAACCAGCAAGAGCTTCAATACGTTTGTAGATTTTGTAACTATTTTAAGTAGATTGCAGGTAAACTATCGCGAAAATGAAGGGACTTTCCTTCCTGGTTATACTCCCAGCGTAGGGTTTATGGGCACCTTGCAGCCCAGTACAGCCTTTACTTTTGGTTGGCAGGATGAAGTTAGATATACTGCTGCAAGAAGAGGTTGGTTAACCCTGTTTCAAAATTTTAATCAGCAGTATTCTACTTTAAAGAATGAGCAATTAGACGTGCAGGCTTCGCTGGATATTGTTCCAGATCTTACTGTAGATATTAGCGCGAACAGGAATTATTCAGAAAATTTCTCAGAGAATTATAGGGTAAATCCTACTACCATGGAATATATTTCTTTGACGCCTTATAATTATGGGAATTTTAATATTTCTACCATTCTTATAAAAACCGCCTTTAATCAGTCAGATGAGCAATCTTCTGAAACTTTTGAAAACTTCAGGGAAAATCGTCTAAATATTGCTCGCCGTATTGCTCAAGAGAGAGGTTTAGATCCCAATAATGTAGATGAAGACGGTTATCCGGTGGGAATAGGAAAAACAAACCAGGCCGTTTTATTACCGGCTTTTGTTTCGGCCTATGCAGGGAAAGATCCCGAAGATATTAAGTTGGGAGCTTTTAGAGATATGCCTTTGCCAAACTGGAATATGAAGTATACCGGTTTAATGCGAATTGGTTGGTTTAAAGATAAATTCAGAAGAATTTCTATCAATCATGGCTATCAGTCTAACTATACCATTAATCAATTTCAAACAAACCTGGATTACGACCCCGAGAATGAATTTGAAACCAACCAGGCCGGGGATTTTAAAAACCCAATGCTGTACTCTAATATTGTTTTAACCGAATTATTCACGCCGCTTTTCCGATTAGACCTGGAAACGAAAAATGCTATTCAGCTTTTAGCAGAAGTAAGAAAAGACCGAATGCTTTCCCTGAGTTTTGATAATAATTTATTGACTGAAACCACCGGAAACGAATATATTTTAGGTGCGGGTTATAGAATTAGCGATTTAAGAATTGCCACCGGCCTTGGAGGCACCAATCGTATTCTAAGCAGCGATCTTAATTTTAAAGCAGATGTTTCCTTTAGAAGAAATAAGAGTATTATAAGGTATTTAGATTTAGAAACCAGCCAGGTAATTGCCGGCCAGGATATATGGCGTATTAATTTTACAACAGATTATGCAATTTCCAGTAATCTAACGGCAATATTTTATTACGAACATAATTTCTCTGAATATGCGGTATCTACTGCATTTCCGCAAACAACCATAAGATCGGGTATTACACTTAGATATAATTTTGGAAATTAATTGAGGCTTGTTTGAAGTATTGCTTTAAAAAATTAACTTTGCTCTAATATAAAATAGAACTAATGAATATTCCACAAGATTTAAAGTACACCAAAGACCACGAATGGATTAAGGTAGAAGGTGATACGGCTACCATTGGTATTACAGATTTTGCCCAGGGCGAATTAGGTGATATCGTTTATGTAGAAGTAGAAACCGTAGACGAAACCCTTGAAAGAGAAGAGGTTTTTGGAACAGTTGAAGCTGTAAAAACAGTTTCAGACCTTTATTTGCCTCTTTCTGGCGAAATTATTGAATTTAACGAGAGCCTTGAAGATGAGCCGGAAAAAGTAAATTCAGATCCTTACGGAGAAGGTTGGATGATTAAAATTAAATTTTCTGATGAATCTCAGCTGGAAGATCTTTTAAGTGCAGATGCCTACAAAGAAGTTCTTGGTAGCTAAAATAACTTTATTTGTAGCGAGCCTTTATACTATATTACTAACGGTTTCTTCTTTAGTGAAACTCGGTAAGATTAGTGTGGGGAGTTTTAATCCTACAGATAAACTTTTACATCTTGGAGCCTATTTTGGACTTGTAGCATTGTGGAAGGTATATTTTATGCAAAAAAATAGACCTCAAGCTACTTATAAAGGTAACCTATTTAAAATAGCCGGCCTCTCTATACTGTTTGGTATGTTAATTGAGGTTTTACAGGGTGTACTTACCAGTTATAGAGAACCAGATTGGTATGATATTTTGGCGAATACTGCTGGAATTTTGCTTGCTGTTATTATCTTTCTTCTCTTTGAAAAGAGTCTAAAAAGGTTAAATAGTAAGATTAATTTAATTTTTTAGAAAAAATATTTAATTTAGCAATCCTTATTAATCAATAACCTATTATGGAACCAAAGAAAAATCCAAAAGCCGATTTAACCAGAAGAAGTGTATTTTTTCTGCAATTGGGGCTTATTGTTGTTCTATTAATTACCTGGAGGGCAATTGAATGGAAGACTTATGACAAGGAAGCCATTGATACCGGCCAGTTAAATATGGACGATTTAGACGATGAAGAAATCCCAATTACAGAGATGCAGAATACACCTCCACCTCCACCGCCACCACCTCCGGCACCAGAGGTTATTGAAGTTGTAGAGGATGAGGAAGAGGTAGAAGAAGACGAAATTGAGTCTACTGAAACCAATATGGATGAAATTGTTGAGGTAGAAGAGGTTGTTGAAGCACCCGTAGAAGAAGAGGTTGCAGATGTTCCCTTCGCTGTAATTGAAGATGTGCCAATCTTCCCGGGTTGTGAAAACCTAAATAACAACGAAGAGCGTAAGCAATGTATGAGCCAAAAGATTAGTCAGTTTGTAAACCGTGAGTTCGATACAGATCTTGGTGCAGAACTTGGCCTTTCTGGTGTAAACAGGGTAATCGTTCAGTTTAAGATAGATGAAAAAGGAAATATTACCAATGTGCAATCCAGAGCGCCACACCCAAGGTTAGAGCGTGAAGCAGCAAGGGTAATTAATAAATTGCCTAGTATGCAACCGGGTAAACAACGTGGTAAGGCAGTAGGGGTTATGTACTCTTTACCAATTGTATTCCAAATTCAGGACTAAGACATTTATTTAGTATAAATTTAAATCCCGGGCTTGTCCCGGGATTTTTTATTTTAAGCTGGTTTACTCTATCTAAAAAAATGTATATTTCGAAGGTGTAACCAATCTTTCCCTACTTTAAGTATGAAGAACTACCTGTTTCTTCTTTTCTTGCTAAGTGCGATTATTTTAAAATCTCAGGCCCAGGATAATAGCCAGCGTTTTCCTGAATTTCCTCAATGTACCAATGTAGATTTTGCTAATAAAGAAACCTGCTTTAAAAATACCCTTACCAAATTTGTTCTGAATAATTATGAAGTTCCTTTAGAGGTAATACGAGAAAATTATAGGGGAGAAATCATTGTTATTTTTGAAGTTGATAAAACCGGAAATTTTAATATTGTTTATACCGATGCAGCTTATGCAGAATTAAAGGAAGAAATGCAGCGTATTTTTACTTTGTTGCCTCAAATTAAGCCGGCCACTTATAATTCCAGGCCAATTTTTGTTCAATTTAAAATGCCGGTAAAAATTCCGTTGGAATTGAATAATGAAGATTTTTCTACTACCTCCCAGGTTAAACCTGATATTTCAGAAATCAATTTTCAGCAACCTCAAGAAGATGATCTGACTAATGAATATGATCAAATTCAATCGGAAGGATTTACGCGACCTCGGTATGAAAGTCAGATAAATATTCCTTTATCGCATGAATACTACAGCCGTTTTGATGCTGAATTCAATAAAATAGGAGTGAATACTCACTCGGCTTCAAAGCCTTTGCTTTTTTCTGAAGTTTCTAAATATTATAATTTTAAAGCTGAAGAAGATAAAATGCTGCGGGATGCAGATTCCTGGTTTGGCAGAAAGTTATGGAATGAGCATTTGGTGCAATATCAAACCGAAGATTATTGGTTTACCCTGGATTTTGCTTTAGATCTTCAGTTAGGAAAAGATTTTCAGCAAACAGATTTCGATTTCACGTATAATAACACCCGCGCTCTTATTTTTCAGGGTGGTTTAGGGAAAAAGTTTAATTTTTATACGGTAGCTTACGAAAATCAAGGCAGGTTTGCCGATTATTACAATAGGTTTGCCGAATCTATTAGGCCAGATGGCGGCGATCCTGCTATAATACCCGGCAGGGGAATTGCAAAACCTTTTATGGACAAAGGTTATGATTACCCTGTAGCGGAAGGTTATTTATCTTACACACCTAATAAGTTTTTTAATCTTCAATTTGGCCACGGCAAAAACTTTATTGGAGACGGTTATCGCTCCCTTTTAATGAGTGATAATGCTTCGCCATACCCTTATTTTAAACTCAATACCACGTTTTGGAAGTTAAAATACACCAATACCTGGATGTCTTTGCGTGATGTGAGACCGGCAGTTACAGAAAATGGTTCCTTTAGAACAAAATATATGGCTAACCATTACTTGAGTTATAATGTAACCAAAAGGCTTAATATTGGTTTATTTGAATCTGTGGTTTGGGAAAATGATAATAACCGGGGCTTCGATTTAAATTATTTGAACCCGGTAATTTTTTATCGGGCTATAGAATTTTCTACCGGGGCACGTGGCGGCAATGCAATAATCGGTCTTACTTCAAAATATAAGTTTTCAGATGAAATTAATATCTATGGTCAAATGATTATAGATGAATTCTCTACATCTGATGTTTTTGGTAGGAATCAAAGCTGGAAAAACAAACTTGGATATCAATTAGGAGTGAAATATTTTGATGCTTTCAAAATTCCCGGGTTATTTCTACAGGCAGAATATAACCAGGTTCGGCCTTACACTTATTCGCATAACACAGGAGTTTTGAATTATGGGCATAATAACCAGTCTATGGCTCACTTGTGGGGCTCTAATTTCAGGGAGATTTTAGCTATTGCGCGCTATAAAAATGATAGGTGGTATGGAAATGCCAAAGTAATTTACGGCAAAAGAGGTTTTGATTATAATATGGCGACAAACCAGGCTGCCTATGGAGGAGACATCTATACCAGCGAGCACCAGCGGCCTTTTGATGCCGGTGTGAAAATTGGCCAGGGAAATACTACAACTTCTTTCTTTTCGAATATTGAAGCAGGTTATATTGTAAACCCGGCAACAAATTTAAAACTTTACGGTAGTTTTATTTATCGCTCTTTTAACCCCGATGTAAAGACTCATCAAAATTTTGAGAATACAACTTCCTGGATAAATTTTGGTTTACGTACCGATATTTTTAACTGGCATTACGATTATTAAATAAATTGCTAAACTACTACAGTATTTTAAGCAGTTTTAGTCAATAATTTTCCATTTTCTTAAGTGCTGAAAATTAACATTTTTGCACCCTTGCCAAAACCCAATTAAGGAGTATCTTTGCGCTAATTGAAAAAACCTATTTTTGAGCAGCACCGGTGTACATACTTCCTCGGCTTCTATCCTAACAGACTTTAAAGAAATTACCAAGGTGCGGCTTGCCGTAAGCGTGGTTTTTTCTTCGGTTGCAGGTTATTTTTTGGGTGCAGATAGCATAGACTTTGTTACTGTTTTTTTACTTGCCATTGGCGGTTACTTTATGGTGGGCGCTTCAAATGCTTATAACCAAATTATAGAGCGGGATCTTGATGCACTTATGGATCGCACCAAAAACCGACCTATTCCCGATGGTAGAATGTCGGTAAGTACAGCGTTTTTAATAGCGAGTGTTTTTACCATCGCCGGGCTTATCGTTTTATACATTATAAACCCCAAGACGGCTATGTTTGGGGCAATTAGTATATTTTTATATGTAAGTGTTTATACTCCACTTAAGACTAAAACTCCGTTATCAGTTTTTGTAGGTGCAATTCCGGGAGCAATTCCTTTTATGTTAGGTTGGGTAGCGGCCACAGGAGATTTTAGTATAGAGCCCGGTACTTTATTTATGATACAATTTTTCTGGCAGTTTCCTCATTTTTGGGCAATAGGTTGGTGGTTGTTTGACGATTATAAAAAAGGAGGTTTTTTTATGCTACCTACTGGAAAGCGTGATAAGGGAACGGCCATACAGGTAATTCTTTACACGGTATGGACCATTTTAGTTTCTTTAATTCCAGTTTTTGGAGTTACAGGGAAACTTTTTCTATCGCCGGTAGCTGGCGGGCTCATTCTTCTACTCGGCCTGGGCATGCTTTATTATGCTTTAAAACTGTATAAGGAAAAGACAGCGCAGGCGGCTAAGAAATTGATGTTTGCAAGCGTATCTTATATTACGCTGCTTCAAATAGTATATGTTTTTGATAAAATTATAAGAGAATGGATTTAACTCAAGGTGCCGAAAAGCACAAATACGATAGGGCAAAGAAGATGATGCTCTGGTTTGGGATAATTAGTATGATTATGACCTTTGGTGGGCTCACCAGTGCTTACGTAGTAAGTAAAACAAGACCAGACTGGCTAACAGAATTTGATCTTCCAAATGCATTCATGTGGAGTACTCTTGTTATAGTTTTAAGCAGCCTCACGTTTATATTAGCAAAACAAAGTATTTTAACCGGAAACCGAAGAAACGCCTCGGCTTTACTTATTGGTACACTGGTGCTTGCGGTCTTATTTGTGGCGCTTCAATTTAATGGATTTACTGAAATTATTGCCGAAGGTTATTACTTTACCGGTAGTGAAAGTAGTATTACCACTTCCTTTATTTATGTACTGGTTCTAGTGCATATGGCTCACCTGTTGGCGGGCATTATCACGCTTTTGGTAGTAATTTATAACCATTTTAAACAACGTTATAAAAAAGGTCAAATGCTTGGAATTGAGCTAGGTGCGACTTTTTGGCATTTTGTTGATCTTATGTGGATTTACCTGTTTGTGTTTTTATATTTCTTTAGATAATAAAATTGCGTATTTTTGCGCAATACTTAAAATTTAAATACTCTTCTATGGAAGCTACTGTTGTTAGAACAGGCACCGAAGGTAAAACCTGGGGTGGTGGTAATGAGCCTTTAAAGTCCAGTTATGGCAAAATGATGATGTGGTTTTTCATCGTTTCCGATGCACTTACCTTCTCTGGTTTTCTTGCAGCTTATGGGTTTTCCCGCTTTAAATTTATGGATTCGTGGCCAATTGCCGACGAAGTTTTTAATCACTTTCCATTCTTACACGGTGTAGATGCGCCAATGTATTATGTGGCATTAATGACTTTTATCCTTATTTTTTCTTCGGTAACCATGGTATTGGCAGTAGATGCCGGCCACCAGTTAAATAAAGCCAAAGTTACTTTTTATATGTTCCTTACTATTATTGGGGGAATTATTTTCCTTGGTTCTCAAGCCTGGGAATGGAAAAATTTTATCAATGGAACTTATGGCGCGGTTTACACTAATGGAGGTAACGTTCTTCAGTTTATTGATGGCGACGGTCATAGGGTAGCACTGGCAGATATTGCTATCCCAGCAGCTTCAGATAGGGTGGAGCACGAATCTAAAAATGGAGTATGGTTTGAATCTGAAAAAGCTATGCCATCTTATTCTATAGAAGAAATAAAAGCTGGTTTTGCTGCAAATCCAGACCTTTTAATAAGAACACAAATAATGACCGAAGAGGGTGAAAAAACCATCCTTTCTCGTGAAGAATCTATTGCTAAATTAGATAATGAAGCCGCAGGAGTGGTAGAAGGTGCTAACCTTACCCGTAATGAATACGGCCCGCCATTATTTGGAGATTTTTTCTTCTTTATTACCGGTTTCCACGGTTTTCACGTTTTTACTGGGGTACTTATTAATATCGTAATTTTCTTCAACGTACTTCTTGGTACTTACGAGCGAAGAAAGAATTACGAAATGGTAGAAAAAGTTGGTCTTTACTGGCACTTTGTAGATTTAGTTTGGGTATTTGTTTTCACATTCTTTTACCTGGTATAATTTCAGAAAATATTAAAAATGACACACGGTACAGCACATCATCACGAATCTAATACAAAGAAGATCTGGACGGTATTTGTAATCCTATCTATCGTTACACTTATAGAAGTTGTTTTAGGGATTTTTAAACCAGAATTTCTTACGGGAACTTCTTTTTTAAGTATGTCTCTTCTTAACTGGATATTTATAATTCTTACAATTTATAAAGCTTATTATATCGCCTGGTCTTTTATGCACCTTGAAGGCGAAACCAAAGGATTGCGAAGAGCAATTGTTTGGACCTCAGTTTTTCTTATAAGTTACCTTATTTTTATTCTTCTAACAGAAGGTGACTATATTTATGAGGTGTTTAAATCTAATCACGTAGCCTGGGATTTTTAATCTGGCTTAAAAGTTAAAAGTTTAGAGAAAGGCGGTTTTGTGAAACCGTCTTTTTATTTTTGCACTCACTTCTATAGACCCGATTATGAAAAAGTTTTTAGTGCTTTTAGTGCTTTTTGCATTGCCTATTATTGCTTATATGTTTTTTGCTTCAGGTCAAAATAATTTCGCAAAATTACCTGTGTTAACTCCGGAAGTTAATGATGTTTCTAAATTTGAAAGTCTTGATGGGGAGCCTATAAGTTTTGAAGATAAAATTAGCATTGTAGCTTTTTTTGGGAAAGATCTCGATAACCTAAAGGGAAACACTTTTAATCTTGACCAGAAAATACTTGAAAAATATTACGAATTCAAAGATTTTCAGTTTGTAGTGGTATTACCACAAGAAGCCAGGGAAGAAGCTAAAAAATTTAAAGAAGAATTTAGCGGTATTTCTGAAACTGAAAAATGGGAATTCATTTTTGGAACTTCAGCACAGGTAGAAGAGGTGTTTGAAAGTTTCAACACTCCACACCAGCTTAATAATACTTATACGCCTTACGTTTTTATTGTAGATAAAGACCTTAATTTAAGAGGGCGTGATGAAGATGAAGATTTTGGAAAGGTTTATGGGTATGACTCCCGTTCGGTGGCAGAATTGAGTGATAAAATGAACGACGATGTAAAAGTTATTCTTGCTGAATACAGGCTGGCTTTAAAAAAGAACAACGCCGAAAGAAAAAACAATTAGCATGAAAAAAAAGTATTCTTATATAGGGCTTTCGCTTATCATTTTAATTTTCGGAATAATTGTTATTCCAAAAATAGTTGAAACGATTAGTAGCGATGAAGTAGTAAAATCTGACCGATTAAATATTAAAGGAGCCGACAAAAAATTGAATACCAATAAGGCACTTTCTTATATCGAAATAAACGGGAGAAAGAAAAAAGCCCCAGAATTTCAATTAATAAATCAGGATGGTGACACGGTTAGTAGTAAAGATTACCGTGGGAAGGTATATGTAGCCGAATTCTTTTTTACAACCTGCCCTACAATTTGCCCAATTATGAATCAAAACCTAGTAGAAGTCCAGGAAGAATTTAAAAATGAAGAAGATTTTGGAATTGCTTCATTTTCAATAGATCCTAAACATGATACACCAGAAGTTTTAAATGCTTATGCTGAAAATTATGGAATAGATCATCCCAACTGGAATCTATTAACCGGAGAAAAAGATTCTATTTACGGCCTGGCTAATGGCGGATATAATATTTACGCCGGTGAAAATAGTGAAGTTCCCGGTGGTTTTGCTCACCAGGGCCTTTTTGCGCTTGTTGATAAAGAAGGTTATATTAGATCACGATTAGATAATTTTGGAAATCCGATAATTTATTATCGAGGATCTGTAGAAAGAAATAAATCGGTTGTAGAAGGTGAAGAAGAACCGCAAATTGATATTTTAATTGAAGATATTAAAAAACTACTGTGAGAAAAGCACTAACAAAAAGCGATAAAATTGCGGTGCCGGTAATAATTGCATTATCCATACTTGTGCCGGTTTTGGTACTTATTCTTATGTACCTGCCAGAGCGTTATAATATTTTTGGCGCACAAACAGGAACTTTCCCGTTTTTTCACGCGGTTTTAAATGGTTCTACGGCTGTTTTACTAATGCTTGGCTATTTCTTTATGAGTATTAAGGAATATAAACTGCATAGAAATGTAATGATCACCGCATTTGTACTTTCAGCCATATTTCTGGTGAGTTATGTGATCTCTAAAATTAGTAACGATCCCGTACCTTATGGCGGAGAAGGAATTTTACGTCCTGTTTATTTCTTTATTCTAATTACGCATATAGTGCTTTCAGCAATTATTGTTCCCCTGGTACTTTTTACTATGTATCGCGGCTTAACCGGCGAATATGATAAACACGCGAAAATTGCCCGCTGGACCTTTCCAATCTGGTCTTATGTTGCAATTACAGGGGTTTTAGTTTATATTTTTATGTTTCCGTATTATTAATTTTTCTTCTGAAGTAATTCAAGTCTTAACAACTGCAAAGAGAGCTTAATAGTAAAATTTATTAAATTTGCATTTAGAAATTACCGCTATGAAAATCAGGTTTTTATTTATCTTTTTCTTTTTGCTGCTACTTCCTGAATTAGCTGAAGCGCAATGTTCTATGTGCCGCGCAGTTTTAGAAAGTGATACCGATACCAGTGCCGCTGAAGGTATTAATAACGGGATTCTTTACCTAATGGCTTTTCCTTATTTGTTGGTGGGTGGCCTGGGATATTTTATATATCGTTCCCGAAAAAAAGCTAAGAAGTCTGGAAAGGCATAAGCAGCTTTTAAAATATTTTCTTCAATTATATGTAACATTTCGCTTTTCGTAGAGTCTTATGGGTGACACTTTTAGTTAAAAGTTAACAACCTGTAATTTTTCACTACGATGATAGAAATTAAAGATCTTCATAAATCCTATAAAATGGGCAGTAATTCACTGCACGTTTTAAAAGGAATTAATTTTAGCGTTGCTGAAGGGGAACTCGTTTCTATCATGGGATCTTCAGGATCTGGAAAATCTACTTTACTTAATATTTTAGGAATGCTAGATGAAGCCGATGGAGGCTCTTACACTTTAGATGGCGTTCCAATAAAAAATCTAAACGAAAAAATAGCTGCCCGTTACCGGAATAAATTTTTGGGTTTCATATTTCAATCTTTCAACCTTATTTCTTATAAAAACGCTCTGGATAATGTTGCACTTCCGCTGTATTACCAGGGAATTAAACGCGTTGAACGTATAGATAAGGCAATGAGTTACCTTGAAAAAGTGGGTCTTGCAGATTGGGCAGGGCATTTACCCAATGAACTTTCTGGAGGGCAAAAGCAACGTGTAGCAATTGCACGAGCACTTGCCAGCGATCCAAAAGTACTTTTAGCCGATGAACCTACGGGCGCCTTAGATTCAAAAACCTCTTACGAGGTGATGAATTTAATTCAGGAAATTAACGATGAAGGCCGCACCATACTTGTTGTAACACACGAACCCGATATTGCAGCAATGACCAAAAGAATCGTCAATTTAAAAGACGGTAGAATTATACAGGACACCCCCGTTAACCAGGTTAGAGCGCTACAAAATGTTTGATCTTGAACGTTGGGAAGAAATTTTTGAAACAATTCGTAAAAATAAATTACGAACGTTTCTAACCGGGCTTTCAGTGGCTTCGGGTATCTTTATTTTGGTAGTTCTTCTTGGAATTGGCGAAGGGATGCGTAATGGTATTGCGCAAGAGTTTGAAAGAGATGCCGCCAATATAATGTATGTCTATACCGGGGTGACTTCTAAAGAATATAAAGGCCTGAATCCCGGGAGAAGAATTCAGATGAAAAATGAAGACTTCAATTACACTGCTGTTAAATATCAGGACGATTTAGAATATAGATCTTCTATCTACAGAATTTGGAATGGAATAGTGAATTTTGGAAAAGAATCTGGTTCCTATCGTGTAGAAGGTGTTTATCCAGATTATCAGTTTCTGGAAAACAGTGGGATGGTGGAAGGAAGATTTGTAAATTTTAAAGACCATCAAAATTTCGAAAAAGTCGTGGTTGTTGGGAATAAAGTACGCAACGACCTTTTTAAAGACAAAAAAGATCCCATTGGTGAGTATGTTCAAATTTCAGGAGTAAATTTTAAAGTAATAGGTGTTTTTACCGATCCGGGTGGGGAAAGAGAAGAAAGTAGGGTGTTTATGCCACTTTCTACCGCACAACGTGTTTTTGGAGGCGGTAATAATATTGCAAATATGGCTTTTACCTTAGAGCCTGCAGAAAACTTTGAAGCAGCCCTGGCCGCTTCCACTCGTTTTTCTGAAGCTATAGAAAATCAGTTAAAAGAAACCCACACCATAGCGCCAGACGATGAAAGTGCCATTAGCATTAATAACTCTCTGGAAAATGCCAAGCGTTTCTTCGATCTTATGGATATGATAAAATTCTTTTTCTGGGGAGTGGGTATTTGTACCATTATAGCCGGGATTGTTGGGGTAAGTAATATCATGCTCATTATTGTAAAAGAAAGAACCAGGGAAATTGGAATTAGAAAAGCCCTTGGCGCCGAGCCGCTTTCTATAGTTGGAATGGTACTTCACGAATCTATTTTTGTAACCGCAATTGCTGGATTTATAGGTTTAATTGCCAGTTTATTACTATTGGAGTTTGTGGGTCCGCTTATAGAAACCCAGTATATTTCCAATCCTTCGGTTAATTTCAATGTAGCCCTTACTACCGTTTTTATCCTTGTTTTGGCCGGCGCTATCGCCGGATTTTTCCCTGCCTGGAGAGCCGCGAGAATTAGACCTATTGTAGCATTAAGAGACGAATAATATGTTTAGCAGGGATAAATGGAACGAAATAATTGAAGCCTTAAGTGCTAACTGGTTTAGAACTTTACTTACGGCTTTTGGGGTAATGTGGGGAATTTTTATCCTGGTTATTTTACTGGCTGCCGGTAAGGGGTTTGAAAACGGCGTAAAACAAGGTTTTGGAGGTATAGCTACCAATACTATGTTTATGTGGACACAAACGGCTTCTAAACCTTATAAAGGCCTTCCTAAAGGCAGACGCTATAATTTTAAAAGATCTGATGTTGAAGCCTTGCGGGAAAATGTACCTGGACTTAGGTTTATATCTCCCAGAAACCAGTTAGGAGGCTTTGGTGGAAATAACAATGTGGTTCGTGGCTTGCAAACCGGTGCCTTTAATGTGTATGGGGATTATCCCGAAATCATTCAGCAGGAGCCTATGGATGTTACTTCTGGAAGGTTTATTAATTATCTTGATATTCAGGAAAAGCGTAAAGTTGCCATTATTGGGGAAGGCGTAAGGCGCGAGCTTTATGAAAAAGATGAAGAAGTTTTGGGAACTTATCTCAAAATTAATGGCGTAAATTTTATGGTAATTGGCACCTACAAAAAGAAAGGTGGCGGAGGTGGAAATTCAGAAGAAGCACAGAAAGAAATTTATGTGCCATTTACGGCCTTTTCCCAGGCTTTTAATATGGGAGATACCGTAGGTTGGATGGCGATCACTGCCGAAGATGAAAATTCTATTACCAGCTTAAAATCCAGCGTTTTAGATCTTATAAAGAGCAGGCATTCTATTCATCCTGAAGATGATAGAGCCGTAGGTAATTTTGATTTATACGAAGAATTCAACAAAATAAACGGCTTGTTTATAGCCCTAAAAGCAGTGGCTTATTTTGTAGGGATTTTAGTATTGCTATCAGGGATAATTGGAATTAGCAATATTATGCTCATTGTAGTAAAAGAAAGAACCAACGAGATTGGGGTTAGGCGTGCACTTGGCGCCACGCCCTGGTCTATTAGGGGGCAAATTTTAATGGAATCTATTTTTCTTACTATAATTTCAGGAATGGCAGGGATTATTTTTGCTACCGGAATTATTGCCGCAATAAATTATGCCTTAAGCGGTATGGATACTTCAGAAATGATGTTTGCCAATCCAAGTGTAGACCTGGGAGTGGTGCTTACTGCTTTAATGATTTTAATTTGCTCTGGCTTGCTGGCCGGGCTTATTCCGGCGCAAAACGCAATTAAGATCAAGCCTGTAGATGCCCTTAGAACCGAATAACAAGAAAAAAGTAAAGAATACAAATTCAATCAAAAAATGAAAAAAACAGTTACCATCTCAATTTTAGTATTGATCGCCGTGGTTTTTGTAGGGGCGTTATACTATTTGTTTCAAAAAAATCAGGAAGATCCTACGGTTTATGAAACCGAACAGGCTTCAATAGAAACCATCGTAAAGAAAACGGTGGCAACGGGAAATATTGTTCCGAAAGAAGAAGTGCTCATAAAACCGAATATTTCAGGAATTATAGATGAAATATATATTGAGGCCGGGGAGAAAGTGAAGGCGGGTGACCTTATTGCTAAAATTAGGGTGATCCCCAATGTAAATTCATTACAAAGTGCGAAAGATGCCGTAGCTACAGCGAGGATAAATTTAGAAAATGAAAAGAAAACCTTTGAAAGACAGAAATCTTTGTTTGAAAAAGGAGTGATTTCTCAAAACGATTTTGATAATGCTGAAGCTAATTTTAAAAGAATGCAACAAAACTTCCGCTCTGCCGAGCAGAATTTTGAAATTGTTCAAACCGGAACCACAAGTGGTATTGGTAGTGCAGCCAACACGCTTATAAGATCTACTGTAGATGGAATGGTGCTGGATGTTCCGGTTAAAGTAGGAAACCAGGTTATTGAAAGTAACAACTTTAACGATGGTACTACCTTAGCCACGCTTGCCGATGTTAACGAAATGATTTTTGAAGGAAAAGTTGATGAAAGTGAAGTGGGGAAAATTAAAGAAGATTTACCGCTTGAAGTAACTGTGGGTGCCATAGAAAATAAAACTTTTAATGCCATTTTAGATTATATAGCACCAAAAGGTGTAGACGAAAACGGAGCCATTCAGTTTGAAATAAAAGGAACTTTAGATAAAGCCGATACCACCTTTATTCGTGCCGGCTTAAGTGCAAATGCCTCTATTATTTTAGACCGGGCAGACGAGGTTTTAGCTATTAAAGAAGCACTTGTTCAATTTGATCCAGACAGCCAGAAGCCTTTTGTAGAAGTACAAACCGGAGACCAGGAATTTGAAAGACGGGATTTGGAATTAGGAATAAGTGATGGTATTCAGGTTCAGGTAATAAATGGCATTTCTAAAGACGATAAAATTAAGGTTTGGAACATTGTAAAACCTAGTCCGGAGTTTGCCGGTAATTAGATTTTTAATTCAAAATGTAACAAGTTTAGAATTTCATAGACTCATCAACTACAATTCCTATTATGAAAAAATACAGCTTACTAATCATATTTTTATTTTCTGCTTTAGTGATAAAAGCACAGGAAGGCAAAAAGTGGACACTACAGGAGTGTGTTAATTACGCCCTGGAAAATAATATTTCAGTAAAACAAAGCGAACTCGATGTGGAGTTGGCAGAGCTTGGTAGAAGAGACGCAATTGGTAATTTTCTGCCTAATATAAATGCATCTGCAACTAATTCCTGGAATACGGGTCTTACCCAAAATGTAACTACTGGAGTTTTACAAACGCAAACCACCAGAAACTTTTCAGCAGGAGTAACTGCAAGTTTAAACCTTTTTGATGGGCTAAGAAACTTTAAACAATTGCAACGTGCAAAGATATCTGAACTTGCCAGCCAGTATGCGCTAGACAGGATGAAAGATGATATTACATTGTTTGTAGCAGATTCTTATTTACAGGTACTTTTTAACAAGCAAAATCTGGAAATTCTTAGAATGCAAAATGAAGTTACCCAGGAACAAATGGAAAGAACCAGGGAACTCGTAGAAGCCGGTTCTTTACCGCAGGGAGATCTTTTGGAAATTGAAGCTACCAATGCCGATGAAAGACAGCGAATAATTGTGGCCCAAAACAATATTAGAATTTCTCTTATAAGTTTAGCTCAAACCCTGCTTATCAAAGATTATGAGAATTTTGATATCGTAGAAAGAGATTATAATATTTTTGGAACCGAAATTCTAGATAATCCGGTAGAGGATATTGTTGAACAAGCCAAAGAAGAACGTTCTGAAATTAAAATTGCTGAAGCAAACCGTGAACTTGCTCAAAAAGACGTAGAGATTGCCAAAGGAGCTTACTACCCAAGTGTAGGAGCTTTCTTTAACTATAATACCAGGGAATCTGGACAGGGAAGAATAGTGGGTGCAGAAATAGATCCTAACGATCCTACCCGCGAGATTGGTGTGGTAGAAGAAACCGGTGACATTGTGGTGGCACCAAATACGCTTACTACTATTGGAAGCCCGCTGCCATTTTTTGAACAATTACAACGCAATGATGGTATGACTTACGGGGTGCAGGTTAGTGTACCAATTTTTAGCGGATTTGCCACCAGGAACCAGGTAAGAAGAAGCCAGGTAAATGCCAGGCGTGCGGAATATGAATTGGAGCAGGCAGAATTAGATCTTGAAGCGAATGTTTATCAGGCTTATGTAGATGCCGAAGGAGCTTTTGAAGCTTACGAAGCGGCCCTGGTTGCAGCAAACGCGCAAGAGCAGGCTTTTGAATATTCTACACAACGTTTTGATGTGGGAATTTCTAATGCTTTTGAATTTAGCCAGGCAAAATTGAGATATGAAAATGCACAAAGTGAAGTGCTAAGAACTAAATACGATTACATTTTTAAACTAAAAGTACTTGAATTATATTTTGGAGTACCGGTGACCGATCTTAAATTTTAAACCATGAAGAAAAAGACTCTTTTTATAATTATCGGAATTGCTCTCGCGCTTATTGTCTTACTTATAGTAGGGAAAAAAGCCGGTTGGTTTGGTAAATCTGGCAATTTTAAAGAAGTAGAAATAACCAAAATTGAACCTATAGATATTATAGAAACAGTTTCGGCTACCGGAAAAATTCAACCGGAAATTGAAGTAAAACTTTCTTCAGAAGTTTCAGGAGAAATAATAGAGCTTCCCGTGGTTGAAGGTCAGGCGGTAGAAAAAGGTGAGCTATTGGTTAGAGTAAATCCAGATATTTACCAGTCTAACGTAAATAGAGCCCAGGCAGGATTAGAAACTTCAAGAGCAAATTATTCGCAGGCCCAGGCTAGTTTAAAGCAAGCTGAAGCTAACTATAACCGAAACAAAAGCTTGTTTGAAAAGGGGGTGATTTCTAAAGCAGAATGGGACAGGATCGTTTCAGAATATGAAGTAGCACAAGCCAATAAAGAATCGGCTTATTACAATATGCAAAGTACAGCGGCTACGGTAAAAGAAGCTACAGATAACCTTGGACGTACCAATATTTACGCGCCTATGAGCGGAACCATTTCAAAACTTGATGCCGAACTGGGTGAAAGGGTTGTTGGAACCCAGCAAATGGCCGGTACCGAAATTCTTAGGGTGGCCAATCTAACCAATATGGAAGTTGAAGTAGATGTAAACGAGAATGATATTGTAAAAGTACAGGTAGGAGATTCTACAATTGTTGAAGTTGATGCCTATTTAGGAAAAGAATTCAGCGGAATTGTTACTGAAATTTCTAACTCGGCTGATGCTGCTCTTACTACAGATCAGGTAACCAATTTTAAAGTGAAAGTTCGTATTATAGAAGAATCTTACAAAGAGCTTTTAGCGGGAAAAGATGAGAATTATTCTCCATTTAGACCTGGGATGACAGCTACTGTAGATATAATTACCAATAGAAAAGACAATATAATTGGAGTGCCGATTAGTGCTATTGTGATTAAAAATGATACCACGGCAGGTAAAAATCAAGATCAAAAATATGAGGCCGTTTTTCTAAAAGAAGGAGAAAAAGCCGAACTTAGAAAAGTTACCACAGGAATCCAGGACGATAGTAATATTGAAATTACCGAAGGCCTGGAAGAAGGGGAAACGGTAATAACCGGCCCTTACAACACCGTGACAAAAAGCCTGAAAGAAGGTGATGATGTTGAGGTGACTAATAAATAAAAATAAGTAAAATTTGAAGATTTGGCATTAATACTTTGCTTAGAAACCGCTACTACAAACTGCTCTGTCGCACTTTCAAAAGATGGTGTTCAGCTTGCGCTTAAAGAAGATAAGAGTAACAATTATTCGCACGCCGAGAAGTTGCACGTTTTTATAGATGAAATTCTAAAAGAAAATAATTTTGCCGTAACAGATCTTGATGCAATTGCGGTAAGTAAAGGGCCTGGTTCTTATACCGGTCTAAGAATTGGTGTTTCTACTGCTAAAGGATTGTGCTTTTCATTAGATATTCCATTAATTTCTATCGCTACGCTCGCTTCTTTAGCAGCGCAGGTAAAACTGGAGAAAGGTTATATAATTCCGATGTTAGATGCGCGTAGAATGGAAGTTTATTCAGCAGTCTTTGATCAAAATTTGAAGAATATTAGAGAAACTAAAGCTGAGGTTTTAGATGAAAGTTCCTTTTTGGAATTTCTTGAAAAGGAGAAAACAGTTTTTATAGGAAATGGCGTAGAAAAGTTTGAAGCAATTTGCAAACATTCAAACGCTGAATTTATATCAAATAAATTACCCTCTGCACGGGAAATGTGCAGTTTGGCTGAAGCTAAATACAAAATAAGCGACACCGAAGATGTCGCTTATTTTGAGCCTTATTACTTAAAAGATTTTATTGCCGGTTAATCTGCAGTATTTGAGTTGTTTTTGTTTAATTTCTTTTCTATCGTACCATTCATTTTAGTTTGGTCGTATAAATAAACATCTCGCTGAGGATAAGGAATAGTCATTCCGGCTTCTTCCAGTCTTATTTTTCCTTCTTCAATCATATACCAGTGAAGATCCCAGAATTTACTGTTTTCGGCAAAATATCTTACTCCAAAGTTTACTGAATTGTCTCCAAGTTCAGTCACAATAATTTGTGGGGCAGGATCTTTAAGTACATCTTCCTGTTCTTCCACAAGATTTCTAAGCACTTGTTTTGCTTTCTTCAAATCATCATCGTAAGAAATACCAAAAGTTAGGTTTTCCCTTCTTGTACCATTAAAGCTATAGTTAATAATATTATCGTTACTTAACTCGCCATTTGGAATTACTGCACGCTGATTTCCAAAGGTGTCTAATTTAGTGTAGAATAAAGAAATTTCAACCACAGTCCCTGAAACCCCCTGAACTTCTATCCAATCTCCTACTTTAAAAGGTTTTAATATAATAAGAAGTACACCTCCGGCCAGGTTAGAAAGTGAGCCCTGCATTGCAAGACCTATAGCTAAACCGGCGGCACCAATTGCGGCAACCAAAGAAGCGCTTTCTACTCCCAATTGAGTTATAAAAAGAACAAAAAGCAGGATGCGTAAACCCCATTTAAGAGCATTAAGCGTAAAAACTTCTAAAGTTTCATCGTAATCTTTTCTTTGGAATAATTTATCTACATATTTAACTATTATGCCAATTACCCAAAGACCAATAATTAGAAGCGCAAGTGCTCCCAATAAGGTTGGTAGGTAATCGATAAATTTTTCTGCGTATTCTCTTGCGATGGCGCCCCAATCGTTTAATTTATCCATAATATCATTAATTTTTCAGTCAACAAATTGACTATAAATATTTTATTTGGCAGAACCTTTTATGTTTAATTTTTGTTAAAAATGTTTAATTTTTTTAACAGATTCTTCTACGGAATTTAAAGGAAGATCACATTTTCCGTCGGTGCAGATATAGATTAAATCTTTATTTGCTTTAAACCTCGATTTTAAAAGTGCTACTTCAGATTCACCGGTACTACCGGCAAAAACAGTATGCGGTAAATATTCCTGCTGAAGTTTTTTTCTTATTTCTAATGCATTTTTTCCTGTAATGCCTACTTCATAATAGGTTTCCGTGAAATTAAGCATTAAATTCAGCCAGTTGGCATAAGATTGTGGCTGGGTCTCAATTTGAGGTTGAACTGTTTTTAGCATTTTTTCGGCTAAATTATTATAATCACGGTTTCCGGTTATTTTAGATAGTTTAAATAGATTTGTGGCCATCACAGAATTAGAGGCGGGCATTACATTATCGTTTAATTCATAATTTCTGGTGATTAGCGCTTCATCTTTGGCCGAGGTGAAATAAAACAAACCAGTTTTTTTATCCTGAAAATCTTCAAAACAAACCTCAACTAATTTCTGCGAAATTTCCAGCCATTTCTCATCAAAAGTGGCTTCATATAAATTTAGAAAAGCATCGGTACAAAAAACGTAATCTTCCAGGTAAGCATTTATTGTACTTTTTCCGTTTTTGTAATTATGCCATAATCTAAAGTCTTTTTTAAACTGGTATTCCTGAAGAAATTCAGCATTTTTAAGAGCTTTTTCTAAGAAATCTGATTGGCCAAACGCCTTATAGGCATCTACGTAACCCTTAAGCATCAAAGCATTCCAGGAGGTTAAGCTTTTATCGTCTAATCCCGGTTTTGTTCGTTTGTCACGTTCTTTTTTTAAAGTTTTAGTCCAAATTTCTTTTTTAGATTCCAATTCAGATAAACTGAGATCAAATTCTTCAGCTATGGTTTCATCACTTTTAGACCTGATAAGAACATAATTATTCTCCTCCCATTTTCCGGAAGAATTTATATTATAATAGGCTTCAAAAATGGAATAATCTTCTTTTAAAAGTTCCTGTAAGTTCTCTTTTTTCCAAACGTAATAAGCGCCTTCGGTTTTATTTCCATTATCATCCTCACTATCGGCATCTAAAGCCGAGTAAAAAGCGCCTGTAGTATCGGTAAGTTCTTCTTCTATAAAATTTAGGGTTTTAAAAACTACTTCTTTATACCAATTATCTTTAGTAAATGAATAAGCTTTGCTATATAAACTTACCAGTTGGGCATTATCATAAAGCATTTTTTCAAAATGTGGTACGTGCCATCGCTCGTCTACCGAGTAACGCGAAAACCCGCCGCCTATATGGTCAAAAACGCCTCCGTAAGAGATTTTATTAAGGCTGTGCAGTGAATGTTCAAGGAGTTCTTTATTCTTTAGCTGTAGGCCACTTCGCAGTAAAAATTCCTGGTTTACCGGAAGCATAAATTTTGGTGCCCCGCGGGAACCACCATTTTTTTTATCGAAGCCATTTTGCCATTTTTCAAGAATTTTAGCCAGATAATTTTTAGAGAATGACGTTTCTTCTTCAGGAATTTTTATGAGCTGTAATTGCTGAAGGCCTTCATCAAGCCTGGAGGCATAAGCTTTCATTTCCTCCGGCTTGGTTTGGTAAAGTCCCGAAAGTTGTTTTAAAGCGTCTTTCCATTGCTCTTTTCTAAAATACGTGCCACCCCAAACCGGCCTGCCATCAGGTAAGGCAACAATATTCATAGGCCAACCGCCGGCACCGGTCATTACCTGTACCGCATTCATATAAACCTGGTCTATATCTGGACGTTCTTCGCGATCTACTTTTATGTTTATAAAATGCTGGTTCATAATTTCGGCTACACTTTCATCTTCAAAACTTTCGTGCTCCATCACGTGGCACCAATGGCAGGCAGAATAGCCTACGCTAATAAGCAATAATTTATCTTCTTCTCGCGCTTTTTTTAAAGTTTGGGAATTCCAGGCCTTCCAGTTTACGGGATTATGTGCGTGTTGTAAAAGGTAAGGACTGGTCTCATTTATTAGGCTATTGGTGAATTTTGGTGTGGTCATGGTTATTTTTTAAAATGAAAAAGCTCCCTGGAATCCCAGAGAGCCTTGTTAATTTCTTGAGCTAAAATTAATTGACTTCAAAAGAGATTTTTACATTAACCCTAAATTCGGTAATGTTTTCTCCATTCACAAGTGCGCTTTGCTCTTTAACATAAACTGATTTTATATTTTTCACAGTTTTCGCGGCGTGCTTCACTGCTTTTTTTGTGGCATCTTCCCAGCTTTCGGTAGAATTTGCCAGGATCTCAATAACTTTTACAATAGACATAATAGATTGGTTTTAAAATGTTAGTATTCAATTAACTAAAGATAGCTTTAATTTCTTCGAAAACTAAATTGAAACTAAAAAATAGGGGTTATTACCAGTAAATTACCGGTCTCCTTCTTTTAAAATTTATGCGGAATGATTTAAGCTTTACATTATTAATTAAAGTTTTAATAACCTTCATAAAAGCGATATAAGGAAAAAATCACTGATTTTTGCAGGTTAAAAGGAAGTTATTCGCATGCAGGATGTTTATTTAATAATTCTGGGAATTCTATTTATTCTGGCCATCACCGATTTGGTGGTTGGGGTTAGTAACGATGCTATTAATTTCCTGAATTCTGCCATTGGTTCCAAAGCGGTGTCCCTTAGGTCTATCCTTATTATAGCGAGTCTTGGTGTGGCGGTGGGCGCTATATTTTCCAGTGGATTAATGGAGGTAGCACGAAAAGGAATTTTTCTTCCGCAGGAATTCTATTTTGAAGAGATCATGGTCATATTTATGGCCGTTATGATTACCGATGTTTTGCTGTTGGATTTCTTCAATTCTATGGGTTTGCCAACATCTACTACGGTTTCCATTATGTTTGAATTATTAGGAGCAGCCGTAAGTGTCGCCTTAATCAAGATTTTTAACACTACTAACGATATTTCGCACCTGGTAAACTTCATAAACGTTGAAAAAGCTTCTGAAGTTATTTTCGGAATTCTTATTGCCATAGTTATTGCTTTTATTACGGGTGCGGTGGTGCAGTATTTTTCTCGTTTGGTATTTTCTTTTAAATATGAAAAAAGGCTGAAGTTTACCGGGGTTATTTTTGGAGGGGTTTCTCTTGCCGCGATCTTTTATTTTATCCTCATAAAAGGCCTTAACAGTATGGCTTTTGTTTCAGATCACTTTGTAGACGATGTAAATGAGAATCGCATACAGATTATTATCTTTAGTCTGCTTGGTTTTACTATGCTCTCTAAAATTCTTATTAGTTTTTTTAGGGTAAATATTCTTAAAATAATTGTAGTGGTTGGTACCTTCGCACTGGCCCTGGCCTTCGCCGGAAACGATTTGGTGAATTTTATTGGGGTACCAATAGCAGCCTGGCAATCTTACGAAATATGGAGCGTTTCTGGAGTTTCGGCCTCTCAATTATTAATGAGTGATCTCGCCGGTAGCGTTCCCACACCAGAAATAATTCTCATTTTTGCCGGCGGAGTTATGGTACTTACCTTGTGGTTTTCTGGAAAAGCCAGGGCCGTGGTAGATACCGGTGTAAAGCTTTCCAGGCAAAATGAGGGGGCAGAACCGTTTGGAGCTAATTATTTATCCCGAACCATTGTTAGGTATTCTATAATGTTTGGTGCTGCGGTTTCAGATGTACTTCCGCAGAAAGTTAGAAAGCAAATAAATAACCAGTTTGAAACTCCAAAGACTAAAAATCAGCCCAGGGAAATAGCACCGCCCGCATTCGATTTGGTGAGGGCTTCGGTGAATTTGGTGGTAGCCAGTATTCTAATTTCCATGGGAACTAATTGGCAACTTCCGCTTTCTACCACTTACGTTACTTTTATGGTCGCCATGGGTACTTCTTTGGCAGATAGGGCCTGGAACCAGGAAAGTGCCGTTTACAGGGTGGCGGGAGTTTTAAATGTAATTGGAGGCTGGTTTGTTACGGCTCTGGTGGCTTTTCTAGGGGCAGCATTTTTTGCCGCAATAATTTATTATGGAGGTTTAATTGCTATAGCCATATTGGTTTCAATAACCGCTTTTTTTATCGTTAAGAATACACTCTCTCACGCTAAAAAAGCTAAAGCCGATAAGCGCCAGAAAAGGTATAAACGAACCGATATAATTACTATTAACGAAATTACTGCCGAAAGCTCTGTAAATATCTCACAGGTAATTTCTGGAATTAGTAAGCGCTATACCAAAACCGTAGATAACCTGGGGTATCACGATTTAGGAAAACTAAAGAAGAATAATAAGAAAGTTGGAGAGCTTGAAAGCGAAGTAGATGATTTAAAAGGAAATATCTATTACTTTATAAAATCGCTAGACGAAGATTCGGTGGAAGCAAGCCGGTTTTATATTCATTTGTTGGATTATTTGCAGGAAATGGTAAACTCTACCCGATACATTACCAGAAACTCTTTTGAACACGTAAATAACAATCACAAAAACCTGAAATTTAATCAGATTAGGGATTTGAAAAAGATTGATAGAAAACTTCAGGAGTTATTTGGAGAGATAAAATACACCTTTGATGAACATGACTTTGAGCGTTTAGACAATATTCTTGCTGAAAAGCAACAATTGCTCGATATGGTTTCAGAAATGATAGAGAAACAGATCACACGAATAAGGACTTCAGAAAGCAGTCCTAAAAACACAAAACTTTATTTTGGGCTTTTACTGGAGTCTAAAGACCTTATTTCGTCTACCCTTAATCTAATTCAGTTATTCAGAGAATTTTATGTGGAAGCGAAGTCTACGCTTTAGCGTTTAAAGAATTATCCGTTTACCGCTTCTACATAATCTACTTTTCCGCGTAGCATATCCCTTAGCATTGTTTCAATTCCGCTTTTAAGCGTCATTGTAGAAGAAGGACAACCACTACAAGCTCCCTGGAGAATTACTTTTACGGTTTTATTATCGGCATTATAAGAATCAAAAAGGATGTTTCCACCATCGCTGGCAACCGCAGGTTTAATGTATTCATCAAGAATTGCGATAACTTGTTTAGAAGTATCGTCAAGATCTTTAATTTCCTGGCTTACCTCTGGATTTGCGGGATGGCTAGCTGCTTCAGTTTGTTGAGGTACCGAGGCTTCGGCTTTTAGAACTTCTTTCCCATCCTGTAGGTAATTAGTAATGAATTCTCTTAACTCCAGGGTGATTTCCTCCCATTGTGCAACATCATACTTATGGATAGAAACGTAATTAGAATCTATAAATACTGCTTTTACAAATGGAAAATGAAAAAGTTGTTGCGCAAGTGGCGCATCTTTAGCTTCATCAATATTTTTAAACTCGGCAGTTTTTAAAACCAGTTTTTTGTTGGCTACAAACTTCATTACGCCCGGGTTTGGAGTACTTTCAGCATACACAGTTACAGGAACATTCTTAGCTTCTTTAGAATCTTCTTTTATCACTACGCCGCCTTTATTTAAAAATTCTTCTATTTGCGCGGCAACTTCTTCCTGTACATCATCCCATTCAACTATATCATATTTTTCTATCGCGATAAAATTTTGTGCGATATAAACCGTTTTTACAAATGGTAAATAAAATAACTGCTGGGCTATAGGAGATTTGGATGCTTCGTCAATATTTTTAAACTCGTAATTCTCGTGCCGGGTTAGAAATTTGTTAGTTTCAAATTTAATGATACCCGGTTTGTTGGTGGCTTGTATATTTATGGTGAAAGTGCTCATATTAATTTTTTTGCAAAAGTACTAAAGAAAACTTAGTTAATCTATATCTTTACTTTTCTTATGGGGATTAGAACTTTATTTACTGGAGATTATAATGTTTTTTTAAGAGCTAATCAAATTAGTTCAGGCTTTAAATTTCTATTCTTAATTATATTTGTTTTCTTAACTGGTTCTTCGGTGAGATCCCAGGAAGTAATTCCTATATATTCAGATTACCTGACCGATAATCTTTTTCTTCTTCATCCTTCTATGGCCGGTGCTGCTAATAGAAATCAAATTAGACTTACGGCCAGGCAGCAATGGTTTGACGTAGATAATGCGCCCAGCTTACAAACTCTTGCGGTTAATGGTAGAGTAGGAGATAAACTTGGCGTAGGAGGAATTGTTTTTAATGACCAAAATGGGAATTTCTCTAAAATTGGTGCTTATGGAACGGTGGCTTACCATTTACTTTTTTCCAGAAGTGAGTTAGACCTCAATCAACTTTCTTTTGGAATAAGTGCCGGGATTGTTCAGCATAGATTAGATCAAAGTGGATTTACCGAGTTTGATCCTATTGTAAGCGGGAGTAATGTTTCTGATATCTTCGGAAATATGGATATTGGAGTCTCTTATTATTATTTAGATTTTTATGCACACCTGGCTGCAAAAAATTTAATATCTGTAAGACGCGAATTATTCTATTCTGATGCTGTGCCCAGCAATCAGCGAAAATATTTATTCTCTACCGGTTATGTTTTTGATAGTAATAACGATTGGAGTTATGAGCCTTCTATTTTATATCAACTAAGAGAAGCTACAAACGAGATGAATATTGATTTAAATATGAAAGTGTATCGGGAAGTTGATTTCGGGCAACTATGGGGTGGGGTTTCCTATAGAAACAGTTTTGAAGGTGCCGAATATACTACTGATGGTAACGAAATTGAAAGTCAGCAGCTACGGTATATTACTCCTTTTGTAGGTTTAGATTACAAAAATTTTATGTTTGGCTATACCTTTAGCTACCAGTTTAACTCGGTTGTTTTAAGTAATAATGGTTTTCATCAAATTACCATAGGCTACGATTTTGGAAAGAGTAGAGGGCGTTGGGATTGTAAATGCCCGGCAATTAATTAAAAGTCCAGGTAAGAGACTTTATAGCCATTTTTTTCAGCTTCAGTTAAATTCTCCAGAACTTTAGGATTGGTATTGCTGAAAAATTCCGGTATAGGTTTTTGAGAAGGTGCTTCTGTTATTAATAAATTATTTTCGTTAAGAATAGATTTTGTTTGCCTGGCCACTGCTTCTCCAGAATCTATAATTATAACATCTTTTGGTAATAGTTCTTTTAAAATAGGAATAAGGTAGGGATAGTGACTACAACCCAACACCAGGTAATCTATTTTATTTACTAAAAACGGCTCCAGGAGTCTGAGTAAATGGCTCCTCATTTGGGGAGAATCTAAATCTCCTGCTTCAATAAGTTCTACCAGGCCGCGACCTTCTACTTCAACCACATTAATATTTCTGGTATAAAAATCTGATGTTTTTGAGAAAAGTGTGCTGGTTAAGGTTCCGCGGGTAGCCAAAATTCCTATAGTTTTGGTTTTGGTATTTAGAGCAGCAGGTTTAATAGCGGGTTCAATGCCTATAAAAGGAATTGCATATTCATTTCTAATGTCTTTAATGGCGTTTGTAGTAGCGGTGTTGCAGGCAACCACAATAATTTTGGCGCCCATATCCAGCAATTTTTCAGTATTTTTTCGACTTAAATTTTTAATATCTTCAATAGGTTTTTCGCCGTATGGAGCGTTTTTACTATCGGCGAGGTAGATGGTTTTTTCGTAGGGAAGTAGCTCGTGAATTTCTCTCCAAATGGAAGTTCCCCCTACACCAGAATCAAAAATACCTATGGGTTGCAAATTGCTCATTGATACAAAAATAAAAACTGCGCCTGAAAAGGGCGCAGTTTTTAATCTTTATTTATGTATTGGGTGAATATTACATTCCCAATTCAGCTTTTACATCTGTCATAAGATCTTTACCATCGGCAAGAATTACTCCTGTTCCTGTAGTAGAATCAAGTACATAATCAAATCCTTGTTCTCTTGCTACTTTTTGGATAGCTTCACGAGCTTTTTCAATTACCGGTCTAATTAGATCGTTTTCTTTCTTTTGAAGTTCCTGACGAGCTCTCTGGCTGTGTTCCTGGATTCTTCTTTCAGTTGCCTGAAGTTCGCTTGCTCTTTTTGCATTTTCTTCTTCTGTTACTGTTTCAGCTTCAGATTGGTAACGTTGCATCGTGTTTTGAGCTTCAGTAAGCATGTCTTTAATCTCTGCATCGTAAGTTTTCTCTAACTTCTCAAGTTGAGACATTGCATCTTTATAAGCAGGCATAGTTTCTACAAGCTCCTGGGTTGCGATATGAGCAACTTTGCTTTGTGCGTTTGTAAATGCAGTAGCTCCTATGGTTAATGCAAGGGCTATAAAAAGTGTTCTGAATTGTTTCATTTTAATTGATATTAATTGTTTAAGTATTAAGGTTTAAAATTATTTAGTTTATGGTGTCTTTTCTATTTCGTGCCGCGTCTATAGAATCTCTTTTTTGCTGTCTTTCCTTTAAAATTCTTTCCCGGCGTTCTTCAAAAGCTTTTTGCCTGGCTTCTTTAATAGAGTCCTGTTCTTTTCTGCGTTCTTCTATTAGGGCTTCACGCTCGCTTTTACGATCTTCAATAGCTTGTTCGCGTTGGCTTAATTCTTCATCTTCCTCTGCTGTACGCGCTTCAGCTCTCTCAAGTTCTCGTTCTTCCTGTTTTGTTTCAATTTGTTTACGGTTAGAAGCTCTGTTAATACTTCTTAGAACCTGGTCGCTTAAATCAAAACGTTTTTTTGCAAATAACATACCCGATTCAGCATTACGGTCAAATATAAAATCGAAATCTCTGTTTTCACCTATTTCCTGAAGGGCGTTAAAAACCTGATCCTGGATTGGCTTTATTAATTGCCTTTTCTGAATCATATAATCACCTTTCGGGCCAAAACGTTTCTGCTCATAAATTGTAGCCTGTTCTTGCTGGTAGGCGATCTCTTCTTCCCGTTCTTCAATTAGTTGGGGAGTGAGTAACGCCCGTTCATTTTGCAGCCTGGTTTTCATTTCACTAATTTCGTTTCGCTTTTGCTCAATTTCGTTTCGCCATTCTTTTACTCGCTCGTCTAATTGAGATGAAGCTTGCTGATATTCTGGAACATTTTCAAGGATGTATTCCATATCCACAAAGCCTATATTTATTGGCTTTTGAGCGCTTGCCCCTAATCCAATAAAAATAAAAAGTGTGAATAAAAATGTTCTTTTAAGCATACTTAAATCGAATATAGAAAATATCGTGCCAAATTAAAATTGCTGTCCGATAATGAAATGCGTTTCCCAACCGTTAGGCCCGGGTTGACCTCCAATAGGGTCAAAACCGTAACCAAAGTCAATACCAAGTAAACCAAAGGCTGGCATAAAGATTCTTAAACCTGCACCGGCAGATCTATTCACCTGGAAAGGATTAAAGTCTCTAAAATTATCGTAAGATGCACCTGCTTCCAGGAAGGTAAGTGCATAAATAGATGCTGTTGGCTTTAAGGTAATAGGATATCTAAGCTCTAAAGAATATTTGTTGTAAATGGTAGCACCATCATCATTCACTCCGGCAGGACGATCTAAAGGAACTACAGATTGATTTGGATAACCTCTTAACTGTACGGTTTCTCTACCATCTAAACTAAATGCGCCGAGACCATCTCCCCCAAGAAAGAATCTTTCAAAAGGTGGAACACCACGATCGCTATTATAAGCTCCAAGGAAACCATATTCGGCGTTAGTTCTTAGTACAAGTTTGTCGTAGATTTGAGTAAACCACTCACCACTAAACTTAACTTTATAGAATTCTAACCAGTTAAATTTCTTCTGATCTATTTTACGTTGGTCCCCCACAGCATTTTCTGGAGTCACCCTGTTCCCTTGCTGGTCTATAAGATTTCCATTATCATCTTCCAGCTGAAACTCTCTTTGTTCATCTAAATTAGCATAATCTACACCGTTCCATAGAGAATAAGGAGGTGTGAATTTTGCTGTAAGTTTAAATTTAGAACCTCCCATTGGGAAAATTGGGTTTACGTAGGTGTTATCTCTTGTAAGACCAAAAGTATAGGTGAAGTTGTTAGAGTGCCCATCACCAAACGTAAATAAACCGGTATTATAATTATTTAGGTTATAACGTTGAAAACCTACAGAGTGAGATACCGTCATATAAGGGTCTGGTACGGTTAAACGTTTTGCTAAACCTACGTTTATTCCCAGGATATCAAAACTTCTGCTTCTATCTGCTTCTCTGTTTATATAATCGAATAAAAACTGTCTTGTATAAGAGAAAGAGGTTTGTAAACTTACCGGCTTTTTACCTCCAAGCCATGGCTCCTGAAAAGACAGGCTATACGTTTGATAAAAGGTACTGGCCTGTGCTCTTAAAGAAAGTGTTTGCCCATCTCCCATAGGTACCGGCTTATAGGCTTCTTTATCAAAAATTCCAGATAAAGAGAAGTTGTTGAAAGATAGCCCCAAAGTACCAATAAAGCCACCGCCACCGTAACCACCTTGTAGTTCTATTTGGCTGGCGCCTGCTTCTACAACAGAATATTCAAGGTCTAATGTACCGGCCTGCGGATCTGGATCAACAAATTTTGGTTCTAATTGCTCTGCATCAAAGAATCCAAGTTGTCCAAGTTCCCTAACAGTATTAACAACATCTTCCTGGCTATATTTTTGGCCTGGTTTTGTTCTTAATTCACGATAAATAACGTGATCTTTTGTTTTGTCGTTTCCGGTTACACTAATATTATTGAAGTATGCTTCTTTTCCTTCAATTATTCGTATTTCAAAATCTATGGTATCGTTGTAAACATTGGTTTCTACAAGATTGATGGTAGAAAATAAATAACCGTTGTTTTTATACAGGTTAGAAAGATCTTCCCCGTCTGGTTTGGTTTCATCGGCAATTCGCTCATCTAAAAGCACCCCGTTATAAACATCGCCTTTATTAATTCCTAAAGCTCGTTGTAATTGCGCATCGGTATAAACCGAATTTCCTAAATAATCTATATTACCAATATAATATTGATCTCCTTCTTCAACCTTAAGGTTTAGGGCTATGGTTTCGTCGTCAACTTCAACAAGAGAATCTGTAACAATCCTGGCGTCTCTATAACCACTTTCCTTATATTTATCTATAATATTTTCTTTGTCTTCCTGGTAATCTGCCCTAACAAATTTTGATCTTTTCCAAAAGCGGAAAAAATTCTTTTGTTTGGTGTTTTTCATGGCTCTTTTAAGCTTCCAGTTAGAAAATTTTTCGTTGCCAGAAAAGTTTATTTCGGCAATTTTTACACGATCACCCTGGTCTATATCTATAAGCATATTTACCAGGTTGGTATTTGCCGTAGTATCGGTAACTTCGCTGGTGCTTATTTTTGCCTTAGCATTAAAATAACCTTCTTTTCTATATTTACTTTCAATATAATTTTTGGTGGTGGTTATAAGGTTTTCAGAAACTTTTGCGCCTGTTCTTAGTTTGTTTTCCTTAATTATTTCTTCCTGCTCCCGTTTTTTAAGTCCGGTAACCTGAACTTTATTAAGTTTTGGAACTTCCTGGATCTCAATTTCAAGATCGGCTACATTGCCGTCACTTACATTGGTGATATAAAAGTTAATATCACTAAATTGATCAATATCCCATAGTTTATTGATCACGCTACTAATTTTATCTCCGGGAATATAGATTTCTTCCCCTTTTTTTAGACCGGTATAAGCAATTACGGTTTGCTCGTTAAAACTAACGGTACCCGTAACTTTTATATCTCCAATTATATACTTTTTGCCATCTGCTAATGGTAAGCCCTGAGCTTGTGAAGAAATGCTGAATATTAAACTGCATGCTATTGCAAGAAGGGTAAATACTTTCTTCGTCATGAATGCGCTAACTGAGTTGCTCACTGGTTTTTCCAAATCGTCTTTCTCTATTTTGATAATTGTAAATGGCTTCAAAAAGATTTTCTTTTCTAAAATCTGGCCATAAGATTTTTGTAAAATATAATTCGGCATAAGCAATTTGCCATAATAAAAAGTTGCTTATACGTTGTTCTCCGCTGGTTCTGATTAGTAAATCCACCTCCGGAAAATTTCGGGTGTAAAGATGCTGATTTATAACCGATTCATCAATAGCATCGGCGCTTATTTCATTATTTTTAACTTTCAGGCTAATTTCACGTATTGCAGAACTTAGCTCTTCCCGTGAACCGTAACTTAGTGCAAGGTTAAGCACCATACGATCGTTGGTTTTAGTTTTCTCTATAACTTCGTGAAGTTCTCTAAATACCTTTTTAGGCAGGGTATTTAGATTTCCTATAGCGTTTAACCTAATATTATTATCCTGAAGTGTTTTAATTTCTTTTCTTAAGGAAGAGACCAATAGACGCATTAAAGTGTCTACTTCTAATTTAGGGCGTTTCCAGTTTTCGGTAGAAAAAGCATATAGGGTGAGGTATTCTATACCAATTTCAGCTGAAGCTTCTACAACATCTCTCACTGCAGTAGTGCCTTCTTCGTGCCCTGCAGCCCTAAGAAAGCCTTTTTTTCTTGCCCAACGCCCATTACCATCCATAATAATGGCAATGTGTTTAGGTAGTTTCTTAAGATCTATGTTTTTTTTATAATCCATATTAAAATCTACTGTAGCAAGGTTCCCTACCCCACGAGAAGGTGAAATTCACGCCCGTAAAAACATACCAATCGTTGGTATTTCTATTTCCGAATTCCCTTTTTGGCATTCTGTTCCCAAAAATTTCTTCAGGCCAGCTTCCATCCAGGTTGTCGGTAAAAGTATAACGAACACCTACTTCCAGGGCTCCTACAATATGCGATGTAATACTTTCTTTATAACCAAAAACTACCGGAATAGCAAAATCCCAGTTTGCGCCCTGGTTTTCCAATTCACCGTTAGGAAAATCGGCGTCAAGTAGTAAATGATCTGCTCTAAAATAAGTTATCCCAGTATACAAATATGGGGTGCTTTGGGGATGGCCTTCGTGCAAATCAAAACTCCAGAAATTATACTCTAATCCTAACGAAGCTTCTGCAATTGTATTGTTAAAAGAGTAGCCTCTGTTTAATCTTCGGGGGTCATTAGAATTTGCATCGTCGGCATTTATTTCTGCATATAAAAGCGAAAATCTAAAAGCATGACGTGGGCTGCGATTCCATTTAAGCAATGCGCCTCCAACCAGTCCGCTGGGTAGAACAAAATTGGTTCGCCCTACATCTCCAATATAATTGGCGCCACCAATATATGGTCCTACTTCAAATGTTTGAGAATTTGTTTTTGGAGCAAAAACAAGCATGATTACTACAACTAATAGGTACCTCATAGGCTTTCAAAAGTTTGCAAATATAACAATTATGTTTGCTCCACAATAATTTGAGCAATTTTGTATATATTCTTAAACAGTTTTTAAAATCATTTATTGCTTAATTACGTTTATCCTCACCCCACATTAACTTTTTTCTTAGGGTGTGAAGAAAACTATCGCCTTTAAGTTCAACAAGATTTATTGCGTAGGGTGCTTTTTCTATAATAATTTCAGTATCATTTTCCAGGGTTGCGATACGGGAATCCATAGAAACTAAATGAGATTCTTCCCGTCCCGATACCCGAAGTGTTATTTTAGTATCGTCTTTAATTACTAAAGGACGCGCGTTTAAATTATGTGGCGCAATGGGGGTAATTATAAGAGAGCCTGCATCTGGGGTTATAACCGGGCCGCCACAACTAAGGGAGTAACCGGTAGAGCCTGTGGGTGTAGAGACAATTAATCCATCGGCCCAATAAGAATTTAAATATTGATCATTTAGCCACGTATCTACGGTAATCATAGAAGTGGTGTTTTTTCGGCTAACTGCAACTTCGTTAAGGGCTATATTTCTAAAAACCGGGTCGTGGCTGGTGGGATTTGTTTTAATATTTAAAACAGTTCTACGGGAAATACTAAATTTCTTTTCAAGAATACTCTGTAAACATTCTTTGATTTCCTCTTTTTGAATAGTTGCCAAAAAGCCCAATCTTCCTGTGTTAATTCCTACAATTGGAATATCTAAATTCCTAATATAATTTATAGATTTTAAAATAGTACCATCTCCACCAATACAAAAAAACAAATCGAAACTATTATCTAACTCTTCAAATGTGTTGAAGTGTGAGTAATTTTCATTTATAGTTTTATTTAAATGAATTAGATCCAGGAAATTTTCTTCAATTACTACTTTAATATTTTCGCGCTTCAGCAATTCCAGAAGCTGCCCTATATAGATCCCGGCATTGGTATGGTAAAACTGACCGTAGATGCCTACTTTCATATATTCATATATTTATCTAAATACTTAGAGCGGTCTCTAAGATTTTTGTTGAAATTGTCTTCCCGGTGTTCAGAAATTATTTTATAACCATAGCGGCGGAAAGACTGAATAATTTCATTTATACCCGAAGGGCTTAATTTAACCGTGATTTGGGCAACATCATTTTCAATTTTTGAAATAAAGATCCCCAGAATATTGGCATTATTAGATTCGGTAATTTGGGTGATCTCGCTAAAGGAATAATCTTTTATACCTTTTTGGATCACAATAATATTTCCCGCTTCGCTTAAAAAAGGCGTTTCGTTAAATAATGCAATAATTTCGTTGAGTTCTACATAGCCTAAATAGTTGTTTTCTTCATCTAAAACCGGAAGAATATTGGTGTTGTTTTGGGCAAAGCGTTCTAGAATATCCAGCCAAAAATCTGTATTTCTTACAAAGAAACCTTCCAGGGCATATTGATAATCTTCCAGCGATTTTTCGGCTTCAAAACAACGAATATCGTTTTCTGAAATACAACCCATATAAATACCGTTATTTTCTACCGGTAAATGCGAATAGGTTAACTGGTTGAACAAGTCCTGGACTTCCCCAATTTTATCAGAAAAATGCCTTATAGAGACATCGTTAATTATAATATCTTGCATGTTCATGATGTCGCTTCCTTTTTATGCAAATTAATTAAAATAAAATTCATTAGGGCATTTACAAGTTTGTATTTTTGTTAAACAAAAGCCTATAAAATGACTAAATTAAGTGTAAATATCAATAAAATTGCGACTTTAAGAAATGCTCGCGGCGGCGATATTCCTAACGTGGTAGAAGCCGCTAAAAATATAGAATCTTTTGGTGGGCAGGGTATTACCGTGCACCCAAGACCAGATGAGCGGCATATTACTTACCAGGACGTACGGGATCTTTCTCCAATTGTAAAAACCGAATTTAATATTGAAGGAAATCCCGTTGCAAAATTTATTAATTTGGTGCTGGAGGCAAAACCGGCCCAGGTTACCTTAGTGCCAGATGCCGAAGATGCAATTACCTCTAATGCCGGCTGGAATACTATTAAAAACAAAGAATTTCTTCAGGAAGTAATCCAGGAATTTAAAAATAACGGTATTCGTACTTCTATATTTGTTGATCCCGATAAAAAAATGATAGAAGGAGCTGTGGAAACAGGTACAGATAGAATAGAATTATATACCGAGGCTTTTGCAGTAAAATATGCGAAAGGTGATAAAACGGGGGTAGAACCTTATAAAAAATGTGCAACTCTGGCGCATCAATTAGGTTTGGGAATAAATGCCGGGCACGATCTTTCTTTAGAAAATATAAAATATTTTAAAGAAAATGTGCCGTATTTGGATGAGGTTTCTATTGGCCACGCGCTAATTGCTGAAGCTTTATATATTGGACTGGAAAAAACCATTGAGAAATATCTGGAATTGCTGAAATAATACAATTCCATAAAAAACAACTGCAATGAAATTAAATTCTATAATACTGGGAGAGGGACAAGCCTTATTAATACTCCATGGCTTTTTAGGAATGAGTGATAACTGGAAAACCATTGGTAATAAACTTGCTGAAGAAAGGGATTTCCAGGTGCATCTTATAGATCAACGTAACCATGGGAAAAGTCCGCATACCAATGAGCATAGCTACGAGTTAATGGCTGAAGATGTGAAAGATTATTGCGAGCAACATTCTTTATCAAATATTATTTTAATGGGGCATTCTATGGGAGGTAAAACTGCAATGCTTGCCGCAGCCGAATATCCTGATTTGGTAGAAAAACTTATTGTGGTAGATATTGCGCCTAAATATTATAAACCGCATCATCAGCAAATTCTAAAGGGATTAACAGCTCTGGAAGAAGCAGATTTAGACTCCCGGCAGGAAGCCGATAAACTACTTTCAGAATTTATTTCAGAAAAACCAATCAGGCTTTTCCTTTTAAAGAATCTAAACCGAAAATCTGGGGGCACATACTGTCTAAAGGTAAACCTGGAAACTTTAAAAGAGAATATTGAAGAAGTTGGTAAGTCTCTTCCGCAAGATAAAATTTTTAAGGGTTCTACGCTTTTTATAAAAGGCGCTAATTCAAATTATATCAAAGAAGAAGACAAAGCTGCTATTCAAAAACAATTTCCTGAAGTTAAATTTGAAGAAATTCGCAATGCAGGGCACTGGGTTCACGCTGAGAAAATGAACGATTTCTACAAAGCTGTGGTCGATTTTCTTTAAAATCCTTCTAAATTTATTATGTGTGCATAATAAATTATCGTTTTTTGTTGAGTAATATGTAATTTATTCTAAATTTGGAGATAGTAAATTATTAGTATAGAATAAAATCCAAATCAATTATGAGAAAATTACTTTTCCTGGGCCTTTTTGGTCTAATGGCTGCGGTAACTTATGCAGGTGGGTATAGAGTGAGTCTCCAGGGACAAAGATCGCTAGCTATGGGCCACACCGGTGTTGCGGTAGTCAACAATGCTGAGCTTGCATTTTTTAACCCCGCAGGCCTTGTGTATCTTGAAAACAAGATAAATGTAGCAGCCGGTGCCAGTGCTGTTTTTTCCAATGTGAAATATCAAAATTCAGAATTTGGAATTAGCTCTGAAACCGATAGTGCTGTAGGAACGCCATTTTATGTCTATGGTTCTTACCGTGTGAACGATTGGTTAACTTTAGGATTGGCAGCTTATACTCCCTATGGTAGTAGTGTAGAGTGGCCAACAGATTGGGCCGGGTCTCATTTGGTAAACAATATAGATCTCCAGGCAATTTATATCCAGGCTCTGGCTTCTGTGAAAATTTCAGATAAATTAAGTGTTGGTGGTGGGCCAATCTATGTAAATGGATCGGTAAACTTTAACCGTAACCTTAACCGTACGCTAACTGATCTTGATGGAAACCGATCTAATGTAACCGTGGATGCCAGTGGGGTTAGCGCTTTTGGGTGGTCTGCCAGTGCAATGTATAACGCAACCGAGGATTTACGTTTTGGTATAAATTACCGAAGTGAAATTATGGTTGAAGCAGAAGGCGGGGACGCTACTTTTCAAAACGTTCCAAATTCTCCTTTAACTCCGTTTCAGGATACACAATTTGATGCTGCATTGCCTATGCCTGCAGAGCTTTCGGTAGGACTTTCTTATGAGCTTCTGGATAAATGGCTTTTTGCATTCGATTATAATATGACCTATTGGGATGTATACGAATCTTTAGATATAGACTTCGCTAATGCAACTCCAGATTCAAATAACCCTAGAAATTATAAGAATTCATCTACTTACAGGTTTGGATTACAGTATCTTGCAAATGAAACTGTTACATTGAGAGTTGGATATTATTTTGATGAATCTCCGGTACAATCAGGATACTTTGCTCCTGAAACTCCAAGAAATGATGCCCACGGATTTACTGGCGGACTTTCTTTACATGTAAGTAACAGATTCTCTATAGATGCCGCTTTCCTTTACAACAGGTATGAAGAAGTAGACGAAGCTTACAATTATTATACTGAGAATGGAGAGACTGTTCCTTTTGAAGGAACTTATAAAACTTCAGCCTTTATTCCGGGACTTGGTGTAACCTACAAATTATAAAATTTAGAAGATGAAACAGTATTTTAAATATATAGCAATATTGGCGCTGGGAATTGTTTCCTGCGAGCCAGAATTTGATAACCCGGTAGACGAAGCCGGTGCGTACAGTAACGGGGAAGCAGATTTTTCCCGCTACGTAGCCCTTGGTAATTCACTAACCGCTGGATATGCAGATAACGCCCTTTATATCACCGGGCAGGAAAATTCTTATCCAAACATCCTTGCGCAGCAATTTGAAAAAACCCAGGATATCGAGGATTTTACTATTCCTTTTATGAGTGATAATGCCGGCGGACTTTTAGCTGGAGGTAATCAAATAACAAATAATAGATTGGTGCTATCTGTGGTAAATGGCGATACCCTTCCACGAGTATATACAGGAATGCAACCAACTACTGAAGTGGGAAATGTTCAACAGGGACCGTTTAGTAATATGGGAGTACCCGGCGCTAAATCTTATCATTTAGGTGCTGCGGGATACGGAAATGTCCAGGGAATAGCAGTAGGAACTGCAAACCCTTATTTTGCTCGCTTCGCATCTGCGCCTAATGCTTCTGTAATGGAAGATGCTCTTGCTCAGGACCCAACTTTCTTTTCTTTATGGATAGGAAATAATGATGTTCTTGGTTATGCAAGAACTGGGGGAACAGGAGTATATCAATTAAATAATTTGCAGCCTTCTACATACGCAGATAATGATATTACAGATCCAAACGTTTTTGCCAGTGTATATAGTGAAATGGTACAGGCTTTAGCCGCAAATGCAAGTGGTGGAGTTCTTATTAATATTCCAGATGTAGCTTCGGTTCCCTTTTTTACAAGAGTACCTGTTAATGCTATACCTCTAGATGCTCAAACCGCCGCAGCCTTAAATCAGCAATTTTCAGCTTACAATACACAGGTTCTTCCTGGTTTGGTTCAGGCTGGTTTTATTACCGCTGAAGAAGCGCAAAGCCGACAAATTAATTTTGCTGAAGGTCAAAATTATGTAACGCTACAAGATGAGTCGCTAACCAATATTGGCCAGGCTATTCAGGGAGCGCCATTTAATCTTGATCCTCAAACTGCAGGATTGTTAAGTCAGTTAAGACAGGCTACACCTACAGATCTTATTCCTTTAACCAGCTCTGGAATTCTTGGAACTCCCGTGGGTGATAATCCAAATATGATAAACGGGGTTTCGGTTCCTTTAGGAGATGAGCACGTTTTGACAAATGCAGAGCAAGAATTAATTAGAGATGCTACAACTAGATATAATCAGGTTATTTCTGGTTTGGCAGAGGCTAATGGTCTTGCGTTTGTAGATGCTAATGCAATGCTAAATAAATTAGCAACAGATGGGATCTCTTTTGATGGCGGATTTGTAACTTCAGATTTTGTAACTGGAGGTGCTTTCTCACTTGATGGTATCCACCTTACACCTCGAGGAAACGCAATAGTTTCTAACCGTATAATTGATGCAATTAATACTACTTATAATGCCGATGTGCCTAAAGTAAACGTAGGTGCTTACGGTACAGTGACCTATAACAACGAAGTTCAATAAGAACACATACTTTTTAATACAGATATACAAACGCCGGATTTTTCCGGCGTTTTTTGTATTTTTCAGAATCTAACTAATCTGAATATTATGAATTTTATATTAAGAATATTACTTACCGCAGTTGCAGTAGTTATACTGGCCAAATTTTTACCCGGGGTTGAGGTAGAAGGCTATCTAACTGCAATAATTGTAGCAATTGTCCTGGCTATTCTAAACCTACTGGTGAAACCAATTTTGGTAATTTTCACCTTGCCGGTTACTATCCTTACTCTGGGTTTATTTTTACTCGTAATAAATGCGATAATTATCTTACTGGCAGATGCTTTTGTTTCAGGATTTGGAGTTAGCGGCTTTTTTATAGCCTTGCTGTTTAGTTTGCTTTTATCACTCTTTCAATCCTTGCTGTTTTCTTTATTAGGAAAAGATTAGCACAATATTGCTGAAATTCAATAATTTGAAACTTTGTTGGCTTGGGAAAAAAGTGTAATTTTGCACTCCAATTTTTATAACAAGTCAAGATGAATATTACCAGAGAGAATATTGATGAATTGAATGCGGTAGTAAAAGTAGATATCGCCAAAGAAGACTACGCCGGTAAAGTTGATAAAATCTTAAAAGATTACCGTAAAAATGCCAATATTCCCGGCTTTAGAAAAGGGCACGTGCCTATGGGAATGGTAAAGAAACAATACGGTCAGGCTGTGTTGGTAGATGAGGTAAATAAACTTTTACAGGATTCACTAAATAAATATCTTACCGAAGAAAAACTGGATGTTCTTGGAAATCCTCTTCCAAAAGAACAGGAAAACTTCGATTGGAATAAAGAAGAATATAGCTTTGAGTTTGAACTTGGTTTGGCTCCAGAGTTTGATGTAAACCTTGAACTTGAAAAACCGGTAACTCATTATAATATTGTTGCAGACGAGAAAATGGTAAATAGCCAGATTGAGTCTATGCGTAAGCAATATGGGAAGATCACTTCTAAAGATGAAGCCGAAGAAGGAGATATCGTTGCCGGAACTTTCAAAAATGAAGAAGAGGAAATTGAGAAGAATACTTCAGTTGAATTAGAAAAAATCAAGGGCAAACGAAATCTAAATAAATTTGTTGGGGCTAAAGTTGGAGATGTGATTACTTTAAAGACCAAAAGTCTTTTTGAAGATGAGCATGAGTTAATTCAGCATTTAGGAATTGAACACGATAAGGCGCACGATCTTGATATTGAAGTTGAGTTTACGGTAAATGAAATAAGTCATAGAGAACTTGCTGAACTTAATCAGGAATTATTCGATAAGCTTTTTGGAGAAGGTAAAGTAACCAGTGAAGACGAGCTTAAAGAAAAGATTAAGGAGGATGCAGCAAAGCAATTTAAGCAGCAAAGCGATCAGCAGTTAATGAACGATGTGACCAAGCAGCTTATTGAGCAAACTAAATTTGAACTTCCTAAAGAATTTCTTCAAAAATGGATTCAAACAGTTGGTGAAAAACCAATGACTGAAGAAGAAGCCAAAGAAGAATACGAAAAAAGTGAAGAAGGTTTACGTTACCAATTAATTGAAGGTAAAATAGTAAACGAAAATAACCTTACAGTAGAGTTTGAAGATCTTAAAGCTTTTGCTAAAGAAAAGATCAAAGAACAAATGGCACAGTTTGGCCAAATGAATCCTGGCGATAAAGAGCTTGACGATATCGCGGCAAGAATTCTTTCTAATCAGGACGAAGTAAAAAGAATGTCAGAGCAATTAATGAATGAGAAATTGCTTGATTTCTACAAAGAGAAAATGTCTTTTGAAGAAAAAGAAGTGACTTACGATGAATTTGTGAAAGAGATTTACGAGTAAGCTTTTTCTATAAATTTATACTTATATTTAAGGCGTTAAACCATTTGGATTAACGCCTTTTCACTTGAAAGGCAGCTAAGAGAAAAAGCTTAAAAACAGAAAAATTGATGGATTACGGAAAAGAATTTGAAAAATACGCCACTAAACATCACGGTATAAATAGTAACTATTACCAAAAGATAGTGAGCAGCGTGACTCCTACGGGGATGACTCCTAATATTATTGAAGAGCGACAAATGAATGCAGTCGCGATGGATGTTTTTTCCAGGTTAATGATGGATAGGATTATCTTTATGGGTACTGCAATAAACGACCAGGTTGCAAATATTATTCAGGCGCAAATGTTGTTTTTGGAAAGTACAGATGCTTCAAAAGATATCCAGATTTATATAAATTCTCCAGGAGGAAGCGTTTATGCAGGTTTGGGAATTTATGATACTATGCAGTTTATAAAACCAGATGTGGCCACAATTTGTACAGGAATGGCAGCCTCAATGGGCGCAGTATTGCTTTGTGCAGGTGAAAAAGGAAAAAGAAGCGGTTTACCGCATTCAAGAGTGATGATTCACCAGCCTTTAGGAGGTGCGCAAGGTCAGGCCAGTGATATAGAAATTACAGCGAGAGAGATATTAACCCTTAAAAAGGAACTTTACGATATTATCGCAAAACATTCTGGCCAATCTTATGAAAAAATTGAAGAAGATAGTGATCGTGACTACTGGATGAAGGCTGAAAAAGCTAAAGAGTACGGAATGATTGATGAGATTTTAACGAGAGAAGGATAAGAATTAATTTTCAGTTTATTATTTTATAGATTGAAAATTGAAATTTGATGAAATGGCGAAAGAAGAATTAGAATGTTCGTTTTGCGGTAGAAAGAAACCCGAAACCAATTTACTTATTGCAGGCTTAGATGCGCATATATGTGATAAATGTATAGAGCAGGCGCACGGCATTGTAATGGAAGAGCTTAAGCAGGGAGAAGCCAAAGAATTGTCTTCAGATCTTATGCTTAGCAAACCCAAAGTAATTAAAGAGTTTTTAGACCAATATGTAATTGGGCAGGAAGCTACCAAGAAAGTAATGTCTGTAGCCGTTTATAACCACTATAAAAGGTTGTTACAACCGGCAAGCGACGATGATGTAGAAATTCAAAAATCTAACATCATTATGGTTGGTGAAACCGGTACGGGTAAAACCCTTATTGCCAAAACCATCGCGAAAATGCTTAATGTACCTTTGGCTATAGTAGATGCTACGGTACTTACCGAAGCTGGTTACGTAGGTGAAGATGTAGAAGGTATTTTAACAAGATTGCTTCAGGCAGCCGATTATAACGTTGAAAAAGCACAGCGCGGAATTGTATTTATTGATGAAATAGATAAAATTGCACGTAAAAGCGATAACCCTTCAATTACCCGCGATGTTTCAGGGGAAGGTGTTCAGCAGGCTTTATTGAAATTACTGGAAGGAACTACAGTTAACGTGCCGCCAAAAGGAGGTCGTAAACATCCCGATCAGAAATTTGTTGAGGTAGATACCGAAAATATTCTTTTTATTGCAGGAGGTGCCTTTGACGGTATTGAACGTAACATCAGTAAGCGTTTAAATATGCAGGCGGTTGGGTTTAGCGCATCAAAAAGTGAAGACGCGATTGAAAGAACCAATCTTCTGAAATATATTATTCCGAAGGATTTAAAAGATTTCGGACTTATTCCTGAAATAATTGGAAGGTTACCGGCGCTTACTTATATGAATCCGTTGGATAAAAGTACGCTTCGTTCTATCCTAACAGAACCGAAAAACGCCATTGTAAAACAGTATCAAAAACTGTTTGAAATGGACGATATCGAGTTTGAAATGACAGATGATGCACTGGATTATATAGTAGAGAAAGCCGTAGAATATAAATTAGGAGCAAGAGGATTAAGATCTTTATGCGAAGCAATCCTTACTGATGCAATGTTTGAAATGCCAGAAAGTGGCCATAGCAAACTTAAAGTGTCACGGGAATATGCCGAGGATAAATTGAATAAATCAACAATAAATAAACTTAAAGCGGTTTCTTAAAAACTATTTTAGGATAAATTAAAAGCGGCCGGAAATTCTATATCTCCGGCCGCTTTTTTTTTGATTTATTCGTGAAAAATTAATCTACTATTTCGTAATGTATAGGCTTGAAACTCCCATTGTTACTATCTTCAGCAGAACAAGCGGTTAAGGCTACAATAAGGTCCATTTTTGCTTCAAATAACACATAATCTCCAGCTTTACTTAATGGCGGGTCTACACTAATTTTTCCTTTTTCATCGAACTGAACGTTCATAAAAATATTAAACGCAGTTGGAATATCGTCTGGCTCAATTTCAAATTTTTCCAGGTTAGTATAGAGATTTTCAAAACAGCTGGGATGATATCCTTCATAATCATACATCACCTCAAAAGTTTCCGGGCTGCACGGAGCGAGTAAAAAATCGTTCCTACCATTAGTGTCTTCCAGGATTTCCATCATTTTATTGCTGCGGTTGCTCCAAAGAAAATTCCCGGTACTTATTAAAATAGACTCTTCAAAATCAAGGGTTTTGCCCGATGATATTTTTTCCCTTCTATCTTTTGCATTAAATAGAACCATATCGCTAACCTGTTCACCTTCGGGGTCTATCACCTTCAGCTTCTGTCCTTTTTTCAATTTAAAGGCAGCTCCAGATTGTTTTTTAATTACTTGCATTTATGCTCTTTTTTAATGTTTTCGCTTAACGCGGAAGATAAATTATTTTCTTGCTTTTCCAAATGTGAAGTAACCGATGCTATATCGTCTTTATCATACCCCTGGTGCAATTTTGCAATGGCCTGAATTTTCTCAACTTTACACCAAAATCCTGTGATGTGAGGTAAATGGTCTTCCAGCATTTCTTTAGGAATATCTTTAATACAATGGGTTTTCCTGCTGCTTTTCAAAAGTAGCTACTAGTTCCTGCAAAGATTCTTCAAGCTCTTCCCGCGATTGTATTTTTAGCTTAACATTTACGTGTACTGCCGAATAATCCCAGGTACTAATATCTTTTTCTTTATACCAGGAGGAAGAAACGTAGCCGTGGGCTCCCTGAAAAATAAGCAGTGCTTCGGTATCATCTTTCAGGTAATTAAACTGCTCATTATGATTTGCTATATGGGCAAATAAAATGAAATCTTGCGCAGTGCCGTGAGTAAGAACGGGGATATGCGTAGCTAAAAATCGGTCTCCATTAATTATAAAAGTTGCAAAAGGATGATGCTGTATAAATTTAAAGATAAATTCAGGATTATCCTTTTTGTATTTTTTGGGTTGGTACATAGTTATTTTTTTCCTTGATGAAAGGGACATTTCCATTCATCTCCAACTTTACGGCCACTATACTGTCTGGCTTCGCTTTTATCTCCAAAATCTTCTAACATTGGGTTTATATTTCCCTGTAATTCGGTATCGCGTTCCCTAATTTTATCTCTTACTGTATAATACGCACCCATTTCCCTTAATTTTTCAAATTGCCAGTGCAGGTTAAATGCCATTGCGGGGTATGGGCTTTGTCTAGCCTTTCGGCTGCTGTTGGGATGCAGGCCAACCATATAAAAAGCTTTTCCGCCAATACTAAAGCTAAAATTATCGTCTTCGGGGTTTTTGCTTACGGTGGGATCCCAGGCTTTATTGTCAATATCGTGTAGAAATTCTAATTGTTTCCAAAGGGCCGTTTCAAATTGAGTTTCAGAAAAAGATTCCTGGTTTTTAAAAACTGCCATGAAGGTATGGAACTCATTCGATTCAAAATCGTAGTTTTCAATATACTTTTCTAAATCTTTATAAATCAGTTTTGCTGTTTTTCGGCTGGGAAACTCATCATAGGTGTGCAGGTCTATGTGCTCCTGGCTAAATACAGTTTGGGCCATTATACAAGGATGGTCTTGCGTTAGCACAAAGTCTTTAAAGGCAAGCTCTATAGTTTTATCTGTAGCAGCTTTTAATTGCTTTGTTTTAGATTTTTCTTTGGTGGAAATCATAATGTTGAATGGTTATTTTTGTAAAACTATCAGGTTTTCTGAAAGGTTTTATGAGGTTTAAGAATAAATTAGTTCAAAATTTAAAAAGATTAACAGCTCTTCTATCATTCCTTCCTGCGGTAACGAAGCATGAGATACAGCATAAATCCATTTAACCCAAGAGAAACCCCATTAGTGGCAATTATGGGAAGATCTTTTTGAGTAATTCCATAAATAACCCATAGAAAAACTCCCAGGATTAAAATACTGAACATTCCCGGGGAAACATCTTCTACTTTCTTGGTTTTCCAGGCTTTCTTAATCTGCGGAATAACTGCTACTGTAGTACAAATTCCTGCCACAAGCCCTAAAATATCGGTCCAATCTAAAGTCATAATCTAATTGTTTATAACATCTTTTGTGAGCCAATCTTCTAATTCCTGGGTTTCATCTGAGGTGTGCAAAACCGAAATATCGCCGGTAGTTTCAAAAACAACTGCCCGCACCTGTGAAAGATCTAAAACGTTGGCTTCCCTTAATTTAGACCGAAGATCACCTTCGGTAACCCTGGCTTTTTTTAAGTTACTATACAGTATTGTTTTACCGTCCATAAGAAGTAATGGCGAATTATCAATCGCTTCCTGAAACCAGGAGAAACGTCTTAAAACCGCCGCTGAAATTTGTAAAATATATACAGCCGCCAATCCTACAATGCCCTGTATTAAACTTACCGAGGCAGATAAAATAGTAGTGGCTAAAATAGAACCTACAGCCACCGTCATCGCAAAATCGAAACTGGACATCTTAGAGAAACTGCGTTTTCCGGCAATTCGCGTAAAAATTATAATCGCCATGTAAATTCCTACGGCAGTTAAAAAAATTGCCAAAATAGATGTCCAGGAAGCTTCAAACCATTTTTCCATAATAATGTTTTAATAATTTAAAAGATTTTAAGTCTATCCTCCAATAATTTCACCACCATTCACGTGGATAATTTGGCCGGTAATATAGCTGCTATCTTCGCTCGCAAGAAAGACATAGGCAGGACCAACTTCGCTGGGTTGTCCTGCTCTTCCCATGGGAGTATCCTGCCCAAACTCGGTTACATCATCAAAAGTGGCAGGGATAAGCGGTGTCCAGATAGGGCCGGGAGCAACACCATTTACTCGTATTTTTTTATTGGCTAACATTTTAGATAAAGAACGGGTAAAGCTTACAATGGCACCTTTAGTGCTGCTATAATCCAATAGATGTTCACTACCACGATAAGCTGTAACAGAAGTAGTATTTATCACCACATCATCTTCCTTAAGCTGGTGGAGCGCCTCTTTTACAATATAGAAGTAAGGATAGATATTGGTTTCAAAAGTTTTGTGAATTTGCTCTGTACTTATATCATCTATATTTTCTTTAGGAAATTGTATAGCCGCATTATTTACCAGGATATTTAACTTTCCTAATTGGTTAGAAGTTTTTTGCAAAGCTTTTTTACAAAATTCTTCCTTCTTTAGATCTCCTTCTATAATAAGGCATTGTTTTCCTTCCTGCTCTACTAACTTTTTTTGTTTCCAGGGCATCTTCGTTTTCCTCTAAATAAATAATTGCCACGTTTGCGCCTTCGCGTGCAAAATGAACGGCGATACTGCGCCCAATGCCACTATCTCCGCCGGTTATTAAAGCGTTCTTACCATCTAATTTACCCGAGCCTTTGTAGTTTTTTCTAATAATTTCCGGTTCCGGCTTCATTTTATATTCTTTCCCCGGTTGCTCCTGCTGCTGGTCAGGAAATTTATCTGGGTTATCCATATCAATTGGTTTTTTGGTTGTATTTGGTTTGTAAATATTTCATAATTAATAGGTTGCTTAATTTGAAATAGCACGAAGTATAAAATTAAGAAGCATTTTATACAATAAAATGTTAAGGATTTATAAGTCTTTCTAAAGAAGTCTTTAAAAACCTAATAAGGTTAAAAAAACATTCATTAACGTTAATTGAATACCTTTGCCAAATGAATTTATTAAAGATTGGACACCGTGGCGCCAAAGGCCATATAGCCGAAAATACGCTAGAGAGTATTCAAAAAGCCCTGGATTTTGGAGTTAATGCCATAGAAATTGATGTACATAAATGTAAAACTGGCGAGTTAGTGGTAATTCACGACTTTACTTTAGACCGAACTACCAATGGGAGTGGAGAAATCGCAAAAAAATCTTTGGCCGAATTGAAAGCCCTTAAAGTTGAAAATAAATTTAGAATTCCATTGCTTACTGAAGTTTTAGATCTTATTGAAGGAAGATGCACTATAAATATTGAATTAAAAGGTTTAAATACTGCCACAGCTACTTCAGAAATTATCAAAAAATATATTGCTGAAAGAAACTGGAAATATGAAGATTTTATCGTCTCAAGTTTTCAGAAAAATGAATTATTCCAAATGCGAAAACTCGATGAAAACGTTCCGCTGGGAATACTGAGTAAAGCAAGTGTGACAGAGGCTATAGCCTTGGGTAATTTATTAAAAGCTTCGAAAATTCATCCTTCTCTGGGAATCATTACCCGAGATAATGTGAAAGCTTCTCATGAGGCCGGATTTAAAGTAAATGTTTGGACGGTTAACGAACCTGAACATATTGCGCGAATGCAAGAATTTGGTGTTGACGGGATTATTTCTGATTTTCCCGATAGACTAATTTAAGGGAATGGAAAGCTCAAAACCCGAATTTTTAAACTTTTAAACCTGAAAATGCAGCATTTTGATATCATTATAATTGGCGGCGGGGCAGCGGGATTTTTCACCGCAATAAATGCAGCAGAAATAAACCCCAACTTAAAAATTGCCATTTTAGAACGTGGCAAAGATGTGCTTACCAAGGTAAAAGTTTCAGGTGGGGGAAGATGTAATGTTACCCACGCCGAATTTCTTCCAAAGGAACTTAGCACCAACTATCCTCGGGGCGAAAAAGAATTGTTAGGGCCGTTTCACAGTTTTATGACGGGCGATACCATGCAGTGGTTTGAAGAAAGAGGCATAGCATTAAAGATTGAAGACGACGGAAGAATTTTTCCTGTTTCAGACGATTCCCAGAGTATTATAGACTGCTTTTTACGGGAAGCCGATAGATTAAAAATTCAGGTTTTAAAAAGTCATGCGGTTCAAACATTTCAGCAAAAAAATGATTTTTGGGAGATAAAGACCAGTAAAGGAGATTTTTCAGCAGAAAAAATGATGCTCGCTACCGGTAGTAATCCCAAAATGTGGAATTTGTTGAAAAAACTCGGTCATAAAATTATTGAGCCTGTACCTTCTCTTTTTACTTTTAATATTAAAGACGAGCGAATTAAAGACCTACCGGGAATTGCGACTGAAGCAGTAGTAAAAATAAATTCTAAAAAAGTAAATTTAGAAAGTAAAGGGCCGCTTTTAATTACCCACTGGGGAATGAGCGGGCCGGGGATTTTAAAGCTTTCGGCCTGGGGAGCAAGGGATTTAGAAAAGCTAAATTATCAGTTTGAAATTAAGGTAAACTGGTTGCCCGGAACTACTTCAGAAGAAGTTTTAAATCAGTTAAAAGATTTAAAAAACAAACTCGCCAAACAGCAGGTTCTAAAAAATGCACAATTCGATTTACCCAAAAGATTATGGAGAAATTTAATAGTTGCAGCAGGAATTACAGATGGTACCACCTGGGCAGATTTAAATAAAAATCAGCTGCAAAATTTAAGCGCACAACTTACCGAGGCCTCTTTTAAAGTAAATGGAAAAAGCACGTTTAAAGAAGAATTTGTTACGGCCGGTGGCGTAGATCTTAAAGAAGTCAATTTTAAAACTTTTGAAAGCAAACTTTATAAAAATCTATTTCTTGCAGGAGAAATTTTAAATATAGACGCCATAACCGGAGGATTTAACTTTCAGAATGCCTGGACGGGTGGCTTTCTTGCCGCGCAAGCAATAAGTAAAGATTAGTTGAGTCGCCAAATTTCAAAATTAAGTGCTATCGCAAAAAGCACCCAAACAGCATAGGGAAGAAGCAAATAAGCTGCAGTATTATTTACTACTTTAAACCATTTTATGGTGAAAAGAAGTAGAATAAATAAAGCAATAATATTTAAAAGTGCTAAAAGTGGCTGTTGGAGGCCAAAAAATAGAAGGAACCAGGCGCCGCTTAACAACAACTGAAATCCAAAATGATATAAAGCCGTTTTTACCCATTTATGATAAAAACCTTTACTCCAAACTATCCCAGCGGCAATCCCCATTAAAACATACATTAAAAATAAAATGGGCCCGAATATAGAATCTGGCAAATTAAACCAGGGCTTGTTCAACCCTGGGTACCAACCTTCAAATCCCGTTTGGGTAGCAATCACGCCCATAAAACCGAACAGCAAACAAATGCCAATGGCCACCGAACTTCGAAAAAAGAGTTTTTTGGTCATTTCTGGTTGATTTTCAAAGTAAAATTAAAACCACTCAAGTTTTTATTTTCTAAAATAGATTATGTAAAAATCACTATTTCAGTCGCTAAGCTTGTGAGTTTTCAACTACTAAAATATAAATTTATTTGAACCGGGAAAGAAAATTCCCAAAACATAAAACATATCTTTGCTTCTTAATTTGGAATATTTGGTTTATTAAGCTCCAATATTCATAGTTTTAAAATACTGATTATGCCTGAAAAGGATTTTATTTCAAAGCAAATTTCGAATAATATAGAGAAAGGAGAAGTTACCTGGCAATCTCCCAGCAATATCGCATTGGTGAAATATTGGGGAAAAAAGGAAAACCAGATTCCGGCTAATCCATCGGTGAGTTTTACCTTGAATAATTGTAAAACCACTACCAAACTGGAATTTCAGAAGAAATCAGGGAAATCTGATAGATTTGATTTTGAACTTTATTTTGAAGGAAAAAAGAAGGAAGATTTTAAACCGAAAATTCAACAATTTTTTGAAAGAATTGAAACTTACTGCCCGTTTTTAAAAGAATATAGCTTTAAAATTTATACCGAAAATTCTTTTCCGCATAGTAGTGGAATTGCATCTTCGGCCAGTGGGATGAGTGCTCTCGCGCTTTGCGTAATGAGTTTGGAAAAGGAATTAGAAGCTATACAAACTAATAATGAAGAATATTTTTATAAAAAAGCCTCATTCTTAGCAAGATTGGGTTCAGGAAGCGCCTGCCGAAGCGTGGAAGGAGAATTAATTGAGTGGGGCGAGCACCAGAATACCCCGGGAAGCAGTGATCTCTTCGGAATAAAATATCCGTTTGAAGTTAATGAAGTTTTTAAAAGTTTCCAGGATACTATTTTGTTGGTAGACAAGGGGCAAAAACAGGTGAGCAGCAGTGTTGGTCATAATTTAATGCACGGCCATCCATTTGCTGAAAATCGTTTTGCCCAGGCGCATTCAAATTTAGACAAATTGAAAGAGGTTTTTGCTTCCGGAAATTTAGAAAAGTTTATTTCTATTGTAGAAAGTGAGGCGCTTACACTTCACGCGATGATGATGAGTAGCAATCCTTATTTTATTTTAATGAAGCCTAATACATTAGAGATTATCAATAAAATTTGGGAGTTTAGGGAAGCTACCAAAACGCCCATTTGTTTCACATTGGACGCAGGTGCTAATGTACATGTGCTTTATCCCGAGGCAAATAAAACAAAAGTTTTAGAATTCATTAAGAATGAGCTTGTTGCCTATTGTGAAAAAGGGCAGTATATTTGCGA
>NZ_CAXAVR010000007.1:0-54532 GCF_963972535.1 uncultured Salegentibacter sp. | reverse complement strand
TGTTACCAGGATGAAAACCTGGCGTCCTAACCCCTAGACGAACGGACCATTTTTTTGTTTCAATGCGGATGCAAAAATACAACTATTTTTGAATGCCGCAAGAGTTCCACAAAAAAATTTTAAAAATTAATATGCCTTCGCAAAAAGCACTCTTTGCTCTGACGGTTTCCCTGTAAGCACACAGCTTCCCGACTCTTTTTCGGAATTAAATGGTATACAGCGAATTGTGGCTTTGGTAAGCCCTTTTATCTTGTTTTCTGTCTCTGCAGTTCCATCCCAATGGGCAGAAACAAACCCTCCTTTTTCTTTTAAAACTTTTTTAAATTCATCAAAAGAATCCACCTCGGTGATATGTTCATTTCTAAAATTGAAAGCTTTTTCAAATAAAGTATCCTGCATTTCAACCATAAGGTGCTTTACCTTCTCCACTACTTCTGTTTGGTTTACAAACTCTTTAGTGAGGGTATCTCTTCTTGCAAGTTCAACACTTCCCTTTTCCAAATCTTTAGGACCAATAGCCAATCTCACCGGCACGCCCTGTAACTCGTACTGCGCAAACTTCCAGCCAGGTTTTTGAGTATCTCTATCATCGTATTTAACCGAAATGCCGGCTTCTTTAAGATCGTCTGCCAGTTTATTGGCTACTTTAGAAATTTCTTCCAGCTGTTCTTCTCCTTTATATATAGGAACAATTACTACCTGGATAGGCGCTAAATTTGGCGGAAGCACCAAACCGTTATCGTCGCTATGCGTCATAATAAGCGCTCCCATTAAACGCGTGGAAACGCCCCAGGAAGTTGCCCAAACATTTTCTAATTTTCCTTCTTTAGAAGTAAAATTAACATCAAAAGCTTTTGCAAAGTTTTGACCTAAAAAGTGAGAAGTTCCTGCTTGTAGCGCTTTTCCGTCCTGCATCATTGCTTCAATACAATATGTTTCTACAGCGCCGGCAAAGCGCTCACTTTCGGTTTTGCTTCCTTTTATTACCGGCATTGCCATAAATTTTTCAGCAAATTCGGCATAAATATTATTCATTAATTCGGTTTCCTCCAATGCTTCCTGTTTGGTGGCGTGAGCGGTATGCCCTTCCTGCCAGAGAAATTCTGAAGTTCTCAAAAACAAACGGGTTCGCATTTCCCAACGCACCACATTGGCCCATTGGTTAATTTTTATAGGAAGGTCTCTGTAAGATTGAATCCAGTTTTTATAAGTATTCCAGATAATAGCTTCAGAAGTTGGTCTCACTACAAGTTCTTCTTCCAGTTTAGCTTCAGGATCTACTATTAATTTAGATTTATCGTTAGGATCTGTCTTAAGCCGGTAATGAGTAACTACAGCACATTCTTTCGCAAATCCTTCGGCATTTTTTTCTTCAGCTTCAAAAAGATGCTTGGGAACAAAAAGCGGAAAATAAGCATTTTGGTGGCCGGTATCCTTGAACATTTTATCAAGCTGGGCCTGCATTTTTTCCCAAATGGCAAATCCGTAGGGTTTTATAACCATACAACCCCGTACTGCGGAATTTTCAGCTAAATCGGCTTTTACCACCAATTCATTATACCATTTTGAATAATCTTCGCTTCTTTTGGTTAACTTTTTACTCATTCTCTGTATTTGGCATAAATCTTGTATTTTATTAAACACAAGCTAAATGCAGTTTTAGTTAGCGCAAAACTAACTATTTTTGTAATGTTCAACAATAAAATACCAAGCTAATGATACGCAATTACAACTTACACAAAAAAGCAATTCTATTTGTTGCTCCTATGTTCTTGCTATTGTTAGCATCTTGCGGTTCTTACCAGTATTCTGGTTATGAGGATGGGATCTACGGTGATTCTAACCAACAGCAATCAACTTCTGAAGAGCCATCCCAATATGCTAATAATAATCAGGATCAGGGAAATTCATATTATAAAAACCTTTTTTCAGAAAAATCAGAATTTTATGGCCAAATGGCCGATGAAATCGTTTTTACCGATGTAGAATCTTATTCTTCTGCTGATGGTAATGGAGACGAAATATATTACGAAGACCAACAATCTTACAATAGTGGTCGCGCTCCCTGGGGTGAAGATCCAGATCAATACACCATAAACATTTACAATACCGGTTTCCACGGTGGATTTTACAATCCCTGGAGATGGAATCGTTTTGGATATGGTTACGGTTTTGGAGGTTACTGGAATGATCCGTTTTTCTGGGATCCATTTTATGGCCCAGGTTATTGGGGTGCCGGTTTTGGTCCCTGGGGCGGAGGATTTGGCCCATGGGGTGGCGGTTTTGCATACGGCTCACGATGGGGCTGGGGTAACCACTTTGGCTTCGGATTTGGATATGGAGGCTTTGGAGGATTTTATAACCCATATATGGGAAGAGGATATTTAAACAACCCATATTATGGCTATCGTAACAATTACAGAGACGTAGCTTATAATAGCGGAAGAAGAGCCAGCTATTCAGATTATGGTACAAATTCAAGAGATAATGTTTCCCGTATTAGAACTAACGAATCTTCTTATTCCAGAAGCATTCGAAATATAAGAAGCAATGATAATGCTTCAAGAAGCAGAAGTTATACCAGAAGCAATTCAGACAATTCTAACGTTTATTCCCGATCTAGCAGAAGAAGCGAACCATCTAGAATCAACACTTCTTCTTCAAGAACAAATTCGGCTATAAACAGGTCTAATAGAAGTTCAAGATCTAACTCTACTTATAATAGATCTTCTAACAGTTCTTCAAGAAGTAGCGGGACTGTTCGTAGTAGCTCTAGTAGTTCCAGAAGTTCTGGAACAAGAAGTTCAGGCGGAAGTAGTCGTTCTTCTTCATCCAGAGGTGGCGGCAGAGGATAATCAACTTCTGGCGTGAAAGTATTTTAAAAAATTTGAATCAACCTTACAGTTTCCCGCTGTAAGGTTTTTTCTGAAATCAATAAACATTCTCCGGTCTAAAACCCGGTAAACGTAAAAGGAATTAAAAATAGTTTATGAAAAAGATATTTATAATATTGGGCATTCTTTTAGCAGGAAGCGTCCAGGCTCAAAACATTACCGATGCTTATAGATACAGTTCTGAAGAACTGAATGGAACCGCCAGGTTCCAGGCCCTTAGTGGTGCTTTTGGAGCACTTGGGGGAGACTTATCTGCCATTACAGTAAACCCGGCCAGTTCTGCCGTTTTCCTTAATTCTTTTGGAACTATGACTTTGTCTCACCGTTCTACCAATAAAAATGTAGATTATTTTGGATCCGGTACTACAAATGAAAATTCAGATTTTAACTTTAATCAGGCCGGTGGTGTACTTGTTTTTGATACAAGAAGTGATAGTCCCTGGAGAAAATTTAGCTTAGGTTTAAATTATAGCCAGACCAATAATTTTGACGATGCTTTTTTGGCTACCGGAACAAGCCAGACTTCTATAGACCAGTATTTTCTAAATTATGCTAACGGCATACCATTAGATTTACTACAAACCCGCGAAGACGAAAGTATCTCTGATCTTTATTCCTATTTAGGAGAAAACGAAGGTTATGCTGCACAGCAGGCATTTTTAGGCTACCAGGGCTACGTTATAGACCAGGCAGAAGATTCCCCAGATAATACCGAGTATAATTCCTTTATAAGCCCCGGGAATTTTAACCAGGAATATCGTTCTGTGGCTACAGGTTTAAACGGAAAATTTTCTTTTAACTTCGGGACACAGTTTAGAGATTTCTTATACTTGGGTGCTAACCTAAATACCCATTTTTTAAACTACGACCGTACTACAAGATTTAGAGAAAACAACAGTAATTCAGGTAGTGCTACCAATCAGGTGATTTTTAATAACAACTTAAGCACAACCGGGGACGGATTTTCTTTTCAGTTAGGTGCGATTGCCAAAGTAAGTGATAGATTTAGGGTTGGCGCATCATACCACTCTCCTACCTGGTTTAATATCGTGGAAGAGGCTACCCAGTATCTTGAAACAAATAACGAAGCGAATGAGCGTGTGGTGGTAGACCCCAACGTTTTAAACCTCTACCCTGATTACAATCTTAAAACTCCCGGTAAAATTACCGGTAGCCTTGCTGTATTATTCGGTACCAAAGGATTAATTAGTTTTGATTATTCCTACAAAGATTATTCAGCCACTGAATTTAGACCTACAGATGATCCCGAATTCGATTTTCAGAATGGGCTTATTTCAGAAGAACTTCAGGCGGCTTCTACTTTTAGATTGGGTGGAGAATATAGAATCAATAACTGGAGCTTAAGAGGTGGTTATCGTTTTGAGCAAAGTCCCTACGCTAACGAATCTACTGTAGGCGATTTAACCGGCTACTCAGGTGGTATAGGTTACGATTTTGGAAGTATGAAATTAGACCTTGCCTACACCAACGCAAATTACGAGGAAAATGCAAGACTTTATGAAACCGGTTTAACCAATACGGCAAATATAGACAGAGACCTCTCCAAAGTGATTTTATCGCTTAGCTTCGGCTTATAGGAAAACGATCTTTTGTTTTTAACTTAAAACGCCCTTTTTGGGCGTTTTTTAATTTAAATTCTACACTAAATCCCCTTATATCACTATTTTTCAGTAACTTATACAACCTATTTATTGAAGCCTCATCTATCATAGCTGCATTACTAACATTTAAATACACAGTTATGAAATCAATTTTTTACTGGATGATGCTAATTCCTTTTTTGGTATTCTCCCAAAATCAGTCAGATAATAATGAGGAATACCTCATTGTTGGATCCACTATTTTTTCAGCAAAAAGCGATAAAATAAAAGAGTTTTCTGAAGGTATGAAAAATCACAATGAGCAGTTTCATGCAGAAGGAGCTATGGGAGTACGAATTTTTACAATCATGAATGGCCAAAATGCGTATGATTATATGGCGGTAATTGGGCCAATGCCGTGGAGTGCTTTTGATGAAGCCAGCCCTACCCAGGAAGCACATGATGAAGACTGGACCAATAATGTGATCCCTTATTTAGAGAGCGAAGAGGAAGTGACTTTTTGGAGATTCCATAATAATTTATCTCATTTTCCTTCTAATTTTGAAATGAGCAAACTTAGAGTAAGCGTTTGGGACATAGCAAGAGGAAAATATGAAGATATGATTTCTAAGCTAGAAATGGTAACAGGAGTTTTAAAGGAAAAATCACCTGAAACGCCTTTCGCAATTTACACCAATGAATTTTCGTCTACCAACTCTGGCCAGGATCTTTCTGTAGTATATTTCTTCGATGATTTTGCTTGGCTGGGAAAAGATCAAAAGCTTAAAGAGAAATTTGAGGAGGTTCACGGGGCAGGTTCTTTTAATTCTTTTACACAAGAATGGATGAATATTACCAATGGCGCTTCTCAGGAACTTTGGGTTTATAACCAAAACCTAAGTGGGATTGGCTCGCAGGTAACCACTTCTACTGAAGATTAAAATTTAAAAAATGAGTTATAAAAAAGTCAGCATAGGAAAATTTTCTATGCCGACTTTAATTTGCATAAACTTCCTCTTCAGTATGCATCTATTGAAAATTTAATTTAATTCCTTAAAAACTCAAAATTTCATATCTTGTAAAAAATTAACAGTTTATCATGTTTGAGTTTGACCAGGAAACCTGGATTTACTTCGCGCTTATTGCGGCTTTTCTCGTTTATTTTATTTGGAATTCCCGTAGAGCAAAAAAGAACCGAAAGGCTCGTAAGAACAGAAATTTTAGAAGGCGCTATATGGAACGCCGAAGAGAGGAAAAATCTGAAACTAATATATAACTTCTTAGCCTCATTAATTGCCGCCTTAATTCTTCATTTTGTACTTTTGAAAAGTAAATTCCTTTACCAGGGAAGGCAAAGTCTTAAGTAAAATAATTTAGGCCCGAGACTAAAAATTTAAATTAAAGAGCCTGGAATTCAAGTAAGAATTTTTGAGTATTTTAATTTCAATTATCCATTAAGAAACAAAACATTTATATGAAGATTTATACAAAAACCGGTGATAAAGGTACTACTGCCCTTTTTGGAGGCACCAGGGTTCCTAAACACCATATTCGCATAGAAAGTTACGGCACTGTAGACGAACTTAACTCTCATATTGGACTTGTTCGCGACCAGGATACCGGCGAACACACCAAACAGGTTTTAAGCAGAATTCAGGACAGGCTTTTTACTATTGGCTCAACGCTAGCTACAGATCCTGAAAAACAAAAATTAAAAAACGGAAAAGAGCGATTAAATATTCCTAAAATTTCGGCAGAAGATATTGAAATGCTTGAAAAAGAAATGGATAAAATGAATGAGGAACTTCCTCCTATGACTCATTTTGTGCTTCCGGGAGGCCACCAAAGCGTGTCATTCTGTCACATAGCGCGGTGTGTATGCCGGCGTGCAGAGCGACTTGCCACCGCTTTACACGAAATTGCAGCTTTTGACGATAAGGTTTTACAATATCTAAATAGACTATCTGACTATCTATTTGTACTGGCACGGATGTTGTCTAAAAAATTAGAAGCCGAAGAGGTAAAATGGATTCCCGAAAAATCTTAGTTCTTATTTTAAGGCTTCAGCAAGAATTATTCAGTAAAATCTATAATTTTAGCGTATGTTCTTAACGGTATTGATTAAATAATAGATTTTTTTCTTGGCTATTACCACAAAAAATTTATTTTTGCAAAAATAATAAACCTGAGCAACCCATGTATTGGACTTTAGAATTAGCATCTTATTTAAGTGATGCACCCTGGCCTGCAACTAAAGACGAATTAATTGATTACGCCATTAGAACAGGTGCTCCACTAGAAGTAGTAGAAAACCTACAGGCGATTGAAGATGAAGGAGATTCGTATGATTCTATTGAGGAAATTTGGCCCGATTATCCCACTGATGAAGATTATCTTTGGAATGAGGATGAATATTAAATAATAACACGCAAAAAATAGAAAAAAGTCTCCAAAGTGAGGCTTTTTTTTTGCGTACATTTGAACCCCGTATTAAACAAAAACTATTATGAGTTTTTTAAATTCTGTATTAAAAGTATTTGTTGGCGATAAATCTAAAAAAGACGTCAAAGAAATACAACCTATAGTCAATAAGATAAAGGCGCTGGAAGGTGAGTTTGAAGCCCTTTCTATAGACGAACTTAGGGCTAAAACAGCAAGCTTTAAGGCGAAGATCGCTGAAGCTCTAAAAGATATAAATAAACAAATTGAAGAGCTGGAAGCCGAGGCCGATGCTAGTGACGATATTACCCGAAAGGAAGATATTTATGCTGAAATTGATGCGCTGAAAGCTAAATCTTATGAGATCTCTGAAGGAGTTCTTAACGATATTCTACCCGAAGCCTTTGCAACGGTAAAAGAAACCGCAAAACGCTTTTTTCATAACGAACAACTTAAAGTTACCGCCTCAGAATTTGATCGTGAGATTTCTGCCGAAAAAGACTATGTAAATCTTGAAGGCGATCACGCAATCTGGAACAATTCCTGGGATGCTGCCGGAAAACCGGTAACCTGGGATATGATTCATTACGATGTACAGCTAATAGGTGGTGTGGCCATGCACCAGGGGAAAATTGCCGAGATGCAAACCGGTGAAGGTAAAACCCTTGTGGCAACCTTACCAATGTATCTTAACGCTCTTACTGGAAACGGAGTGCACCTTGTAACGGTAAACGACTACCTGGCAAAAAGGGATAGTGCCTGGATGGCGCCACTTTTTGAATTTCACGGTTTAAGTGTAGATTGTATAGATTACCACAGGCCAAATTCAGCCTCCAGAAGAAAAGCTTATAATGCCGATATTACTTACGGAACCAACAATGAATTTGGTTTCGATTATTTGCGTGATAATATGTCTCACGCTCCAAACGATCTCGTACAACGGCCGCATAACTTTGCCATTGTAGATGAGGTAGATTCGGTTTTAATTGATGATGCGCGTACGCCGCTTATTATTTCCGGGCCAATCCCAAAAGGTGATGTTCACGAGTTTAACGAACTCAAACCTGCAATTTCTAATATTGTAGAACTTCAGCGTAAACACCTTACTAAGGTTCTTGCTGAAGCTAAAAAACTTATCAAAGAAGGAAACACCAAAGACGGTGCATTCTTGTTATTAAGAGTTTATAGAGGCCTACCCAAGAATAAAGCACTTATTAAATTCCTTAGTGAAGAAGGTATAAAACAGTTGTTGCAGAAGACCGAAAATCATTACATGCAGGACAACAACCGTGAAATGCCAAAGGTAGATGCAGACCTTTATTTCACTATTGAAGAAAAAAGCAACCAGATAGACCTTACCGATAAAGGTATTGAGTTTCTTTCTGCCGATGGAGATTCCGATTTCTTTGTTATGCCCGAAATGGGAATGGAAATCGCCAAGATTGAAAAAGAAGGACTTTCTAAAGAAGAAGAAGCCGAGAAAAAAGAAGAACTTTTTAGAGATTACAGCGTAAAAAGTGAACGTATTCACACCTTACGACAACTGCTAAAAGCCTATACCCTATTTGAAAAAGATGACGAATATGTGGTAATAGACAACAAAGTGAAAATCGTAGACGAGCAAACCGGGCGTATCATGGATGGGCGCCGCTATAGCGATGGTTTACACCAGGCAATTGAGGCCAAGGAAAATGTGAAAATTGAAGATGCCACCCAAACTTTTGCTACGGTAACGCTTCAGAATTACTTTAGAATGTACAGCAAGTTATCTGGTATGACAGGTACAGCTGTAACAGAAGCTGGAGAATTCTGGGAGATCTATAAATTAGATGTGGTAGAAATTCCTACCAACCGTCCTATTGCCAGAAAGGATAAGGACGATATGGTTTACAAAACCAAAAGAGAGAAATATAACGCGGTAATAGACGATGTTACCCAGCTTTCTAATGCAGGAAGACCCGTTCTTATTGGTACAACTTCTGTAGAAATTTCAGAATTACTTTCAAGAATGCTGAAATTGAGAAATGTTCCGCACAACGTGCTTAACGCAAAACTGCATAAACGAGAAGCCGATATTGTTGCTGAAGCAGGTAAATCTGGTATTGTAACTATCGCCACTAACATGGCAGGTCGTGGTACCGATATTAAACTTAGTAAAGAAGTTAAAGAAGCCGGTGGTTTAGCCATTGTAGGTACAGAGCGCCACGATTCACGGCGTGTAGACCGCCAGTTAAGAGGTCGTGCCGGCCGTCAGGGAGATCCGGGAAGTTCACAGTTCTATGTTTCTCTGGAAGATAATCTAATGCGTCTATTTGGTTCTGAAAGGATCGCGAAATTAATGGATAAAATGGGTCTGGAAGAAGGTGAAGTAATTCAGCATTCCATGATCTCAAAATCTATTGAGCGTGCGCAGAAAAAAGTAGAGGAAAATAACTTCGGAATTAGAAAGCGTTTACTTGAGTATGATGACGTAATGAATGCTCAGCGGGAAGTTATCTATAAACGTCGTTACCATGCTTTATTTGGAGATCGTCTGCGAGTAGATATCGCGAATATGATTTTTGATACTTCTGAAGCGATTACCGAAAATAATAAAGTTGCCCAGGATTATAAGAATTTTGAATTTGAACTGATTAGGTATTTCTCTATGAGTGCCCCGGTTTCAGAAGAAGAATTCGAGAAAATGGGCGTACAAAAAATTGCCGGAATTGTCTATAAAGAAGCCTACCAGCATTACCAGGAAAAGATGAAGCACAGCGCTTCCAGGGCTTTCCCGGTAATTAAGCAGGTTTACGAAGACGAAAGCAACAATTTTGAAAGAATTTCTGTGCCATTTTCAGACGGGCAAAAAACGCTTCAGGTAGTTACTAATCTTGAGAAAGCTTACGAAACCGAAGGTGTTCAGTTAGTTAAAGATTTTGAGAAAAATATAAGTCTTGCTATAATTGATGATGCCTGGAAAACCCACCTTCGCAAGATGGATGAGTTAAAACAGAGCGTTCAATTAGCGGTTCACGAGCAAAAAGATCCTTTATTGATCTATAAATTTGAAGCTTTTGAATTGTTTAAATCTATGCTGGATCACGTAAATCGGGATGTAATTTCTTTCCTTTTCAAGGGTGAAATTCCAGAAGGAAATGTTTCAAATATCCAGGAAGCAAGACAACGCAAAAAAGAAAAAGTAGAAACTCAAAAGGATGAAATTCCTAATATAGACGAAAGAGCTGCTCAAAGTCGCGCCGCTGGAAACACCCAACAGCAACGCCGCCCACAGGTGACCGAAACCATTACCAGAGACCAACCAAAGATTGGCCGTAATGATAAAGTGACTATAAAAAATGTAATGAGTGGTGAGAATAAAACTCTTAAATACAAACAGGCTATTCCGCTTATTGAAAAAGGAGATTGGGTTGTTGTGAATCAGTAATTTAATTTCAAATTATACAAAAGGGCTGTTTAAACCTCCTAAATAGAGGAACTTTTAAACAGCCCTTTCTTTTTTTGAGTACATTAGCTTTTCATTCAACCAATCATCAAAAAAATGAAAAACTACCAAATAGAAATAAAGTGGGGCGTAATTTTCTTCGCTGCATCTTTACTTTGGATGTATTTTGAGAAACTCATGGGCTGGCACGATGTGCTAATTGCCAAACACGCTATTTACACCAACTTTTTTGGCTTAATTGCAATAGCAATTTACTTCTTTGCCATTCACCATAAAAGAAAGAATTTTTTCCGCGGAAAAATGAGCTGGAGACAGGGATTCGTTTCGGGAGTAATTTTAAGTATTGTTATTGCCTTACTCTCTCCTATTGGCCAACTAATTACACACTATCTTATTTCTCCCGAATACTTTGAAAACGCTATAGAAAGCAGCGTAGAAAGAAATGCTATGAAGCAGGAAGATGCTGAAGCTTATTTTAACTTAAGCTCATATATAGTCCAATCTATAGCCGGTGCATTAATGATGGGTGTAGTAACCTCAGCTATTGTTGCATTGGTTTTAAGAAAAAAATAATCAGGAGTTTTTCAATTTCAGCAAATAATTGGGATCTGGGCAGTTTTGCAGATAAAAATCTAATTCCCGGCGGGAAGTAACCCCGGGGAAATCACCAATTTTTTCAACTAAATCTTCAATTATCTGAAAATGTAAATGTGGTGCGTAATCGCCATTTTCTTCGGGTGTTCCCAATTCAGCAATTTTTTCGCCTTTTTTCACAAAACTCCCCGGAACAAGACCGTTTAATGAACATTTACTTAAATGACCATACAGAGAATAGAACTTCTTTTCTTCAAATTTGTGTTCTAAAATTATGGTTGGGCCGTAATCTCCGAAACTGGAATTATCGTTAAAACTATGAATTCTTCCATCTAAAACCGCTAAAACATCGGTATATGCATCAGCCCAAAAATCAAGGCCTAAGTGTATATTCCTGTTAGAATCTTCATCTTCAGAAGTGGTAAAAAGTTCACTTCTCTTATAAAGTTTTCGTACTTCAGAATAGCCTCCAAAAGCCACTTTTTTTCCGAAGGCATTTAAATATTCGGCTATATAATTAGAAAAAGCCCGGGAAGAAGAAATATCTACTTTCCCGAGCTCTACATTGTTTTCAGATAAATCTATAATTATATAATCTTCTTCTTTTAAATTCACATCCAGAACCTGGGTAAACCCCGGTGTTAACTGCGAAAGAAATTCAGAAAAATTTGTGGTTCCCATAAGCGATCTTTAAAACGATTTGCCGTTTAAGAATCGCTAAAATTACACCTTGAAATTTAATTTAACAAGACATCGCTAAAATTAGCTTTAATGCTAATATTCCCTCCAGAATCTTTAGTTTTATGAAATCCCGTGAGTTTTTTATTATCGTAAGATTCGCTACTTGTTACCTTTAAAGAACCAGGATGTTTAATATCGCTCTGGGTGCCACTATATATAAAATTAAAAGCTGATGAAGGCAAGCCAAGTTCCAGATCACTATTCTCTAAATTAATATCTAGATTTTTAAAATTAGCTCCTACTCTTGCGATATTCAACTCCCCAAAATTTCCAGATAAAATGCCGGTATCTTCCAGCTCCTCAATATTTACATTACTGGAATTGGAACTTAATTTGATGCTTTTCACCTTCTTAATTTTAAAGTTTTTTACATACCTGGCATCCATTATTCCATAAGTCCAATAGTTGATGTTCACCGGCGTGTAAGCTGCCTCTACATTGGTATTTTTACCACTTATCCTATCGGCGGTTAGTTTACTGTGAGAAAGATCGGCGTGAAGATTATTTGTTGTTCCCGAAAGGTTCACATCCCCGTGGCGTACCTCAAGATTAAGCTTTGCATTTTTAGGCATTTTTACCTTAATGGTCTTTTTGGCCTTAGAATTACTTAAACCTATCACTTTTGGTTTTCCATTTTCTGCCTCACCAAAACGGGCTTCCATTTGCGCTCCAAAAGATTCGCCCCAGGCTTCCATATCTTTACCAAAACTTTCGGCCCATTTTTCCATAGACTTTTCAAGCTCTTCACTGTTTATTTCCATCTTCATTTCAAAATTCTTCTCCCATTTCTCGGCATTTTTTTCAAACTGAGAAGCCCATTTTTCCATATCTTTTTCAAAATCTTCTCCAAAATTCGCTTCTATTTGTTTTTCAAATTTTGCAATGTATTTGTCACCGTCTTTTTTATAAGCTTCATAGTCAAATTTGATATTGCCCATTTTTTCACTGAATTCTGGCGGAAGCGGTGCTCCCATACTTTCGCCCATACTTTGCATCAAAGGCGTCACCAAATTATTCATTAATGGCTCCAGCATCTGCGGTAGGCTGGCCAGAGGTTTTTCCAAACCGCTAAGATCTATATCTCCGCTCCACTGAATTCCTCCGCCTGAAGAAATATTTACTTCTGAAGCATTTCCGAAAGTATTGAGTTTCCAGGCCGCAAGAATATCTTTTATTTCACTTTTTTCAATTTCACCCGTTTCCAGAGAGGCTTCAATTCGCACTTCATTTTTATCCCAGTAATCTACAATAATATTGGTGTGACTGGCATCAATTTTCACTTCTACATCGCTGGAAGTTTTATAAGTTTTATCCAGCTTTTTTGTTTGCGCGCTCAATGTTACCGGAAGGCAGAGCAGCAGCGCAACTATTAAATTATACCTCGTAGTTTTCATATTCGTTGTCTTTTGATTGTTTAATTTCTTTTAATTTGCTTTTTAGCTTGTAGAGTAAATCCAGTCTTAGCTGAAGATTCGCTATCATCGCTTCCAGGGTTTGCTCGTTTGGCCCGGCTTCTTTAATTTCTGTATTTAAGCGTTGGTATTCCTTATCCAGTTCAGCCATTTGGTTCATAAAAGAATCTATAAGGGCTTTATTTGCGGGTGTAATATTGATTTTGGAAAGTTCAATATTAAGACTGGCCATATAATAATCTTCAATCTTCTTGAATTCTGGCGAAACTTCACTTAGCTGAAAATTATTTTCAGTTGTTCCCGGCTTATTTTCATTTTCTTCTGAATTTTCCTGATTTGGAGTATCAGCTACCGATGGCTCATTCGTAAAATTATCTCCCCCTGAATTCAGAAAAAAGAATCCCACGCCCAGCGCAACAATTAAAACCGCTGCGATCTTTAGAAAAAAGAACGTATTATTCTTCTTTTCTACGGGAAATTCTTTCTCAAGGCGACCTTCAAATCGCTTTTGGTGCCCTTTGGGTAAAGTGTTGGGTTTGGGCTCCTTCTCATTCCTGAACATTTCTCTAATATCCTGTGCCATTTTTTATAGTCTTTAATTCTTCTTGCAATTTTTTCTTACCTCTGTGCACTAAAGTCCGCGAGGCTACCGGACTAATATTTAAAATCTCTGATATTTCTTCGTGGTCATAGCCTTCCATTAAAAACAGCATCAGAGGGTATTTATATTTTTCGGGAAGTTTTTCCATACTTTGCTTTATTTCTTTCATTCCAATCCCATCGTCTACCTGCCAATTATCGTCTTCTTCGGCTGTGCTCAATACCTGTTCATTAATAGCGACTAATTCCAGCTTTTTCGCTTTTAATTTATCTATACACTTATTAATTACAATACGCTTAAGCCAGGCGCCAAAAGTAACTTCCCCCGTAAATTGTTGCAGTTTTGCAAAGGCTTTTATAAAAGCTTCCTGCATTGCGTCTTCGGCCTCATAAGGGTCTTTCAAAAAACGTAAGGCCACATAATGCATTCCCTGGCAATACTGATTGTAGAGCTTCAGCTGGGCCCTGCGATCTTTGTTTTTACAGGCTTCTATTAATTGATGCTGTATCATTTTCTTTGATTGGTTGTACTTTAAAGACGAAACTATTTTTGTAATGTTGCAAGCTTCTGTTATTTTGTAGCTGAAAATACGTTTTTTCCTTTTTAAAGTCTGAAAAATTAGTTTGCACGCTTTTTGAACTGTAGTATTTCAAAATAAATTAATAATGAAAAAACCGGTAAAAACGTTTTTAAAGATTGGCGGAATTATTATTGTATTGGCCGCTGTACTGGTATTTATAATGCGCTACAGTACTAAAGCTCATAGTCCCGAAGCCACCGTAAATTATACACAGGGCGATTTAAAAATAGAAGTCTTTTATAACCGCCCTTATAAAAAAGAACGGGTAATTTTTGGTGAACTGGTACCTTATAATGAAGTATGGCGTACCGGTGCCAACGAAGCCACGACTTTTGAAACCAATAAAGATATAATGGTAGATGGCTCACTTTTAGAAGCCGGGAAATATACCCTATGGACCATCCCCATGGAAGATTCCTGGAAGGTGATTTTTAATAAAAATATGTACCCCTGGGGAATTGATATGGAGGAAAAAGCTTATCGTGATCCTGAGTTTGATGCCCTGGTACTAGAAGTTCCTACCAAAGATTTAAAAAAAACTATTGAGCAATTTACCATTGCCTTTAATGAAGAAAATGAATTTATAAATTTAAACCTGGCCTGGGCCGAAACCTTGGTGAGTGTTCCTATAAAACCTGGAAAAGCCTAAAAAATTAAACCTCACAGGGTCAGAAAATCCTGTGAGGTTTATAATTTAAGTCACCCTGAACTTGTTTCAGGGTCTAATTTCTTAAAGTCTTAGATGCTGAAACAAGTTCAGCATGACGATAACGAAATTTTAAAAATTTCACCTTAATCTTCGTCTACTAAAAGATTAAGCGTCACATCTATATTGTCTCTTGTGGCTCGAGAATAAGGGCAAATCTCGTGGGCTTCATTAACAATTTTTTCACCAGTTTCAACATCTACACCTGGTAAATAGCAATCTAATACTACAGATAGTTGTAAATTTTCTTCCTCATCAGTCAGACCTAATTTTACTACTGCGCTCACACTAACATTTTCATCTATATCTATACCGTGATTCTTAGCAGCGAGTTGCAATGCACCTCCAAAACAAGCAGAATACCCCGCTCCAAATAATTGCTCCGGATTGGTATAATTTCCGCCTTCACCGCCCATAGATTTTGGCATACTTAATTTTACATCCAATATTCCATCATCACTTTTGGCGTGGCCTTTTCTTGCTCCTTTTGTAGTTACCGTTGTTTTATACAAATTTTTCATCGTTATTTAAGTTATATTAATTAGGCCTGAATATACCAAGCATAAACAAGGCTCCCAAAGATCGAATTCATAAATTTGTCATAAATAAGTATAGTTTGAGCAAGAAGAACCAAGAATCGGCATTAAGTGAATCTGGCAGTAAGCCGGCCTCGGCGAATGTGAATCCAAAATCAGCTCAAAAGATTAGAGCGTCCCGAAAAAATAAATTTGAGGAAGAAGATTTGCTTCAGCAACTTCTAAATGAAAATAAGACTGCTTTAGGCCGTGCAATTACTTTGGTAGAAAGTAATCAATTTTCACATAGAAAAAAGGCGCAACAGTTATTGGAAGGCGCCCTGCCCTATTCTCAAAAATCTATTCGAATTGGAATTACAGGCGTGCCCGGCGTTGGCAAAAGTACTTTTATAGAAAGTTTTGGCTCCTATTTAATTCAGCAGGGAAAAAAAGTAGCGGTACTGGCGGTAGACCCCAGTAGTAGTGTTTCGCACGGGAGTATTTTAGGTGATAAAACCAGGATGGAAAACCTTGTAAAAGAAGAAAATGCTTTTATACGGCCATCGGCTTCGGGTTCTTCTCTTGGTGGTGTAGCTAAAAAAACCCGCGAAAGTATTATTCTATGTGAAGCTGCAGGCTTTGATGTTGTGCTAATTGAAACCGTTGGGGTTGGCCAAAGCGAAACCACGGTGCACAGTATGACCGATTTCTTTTTATTGCTGAAACTAGTTGGAGCCGGAGACGAACTACAAGGCATAAAACGAGGAATTATAGAGATGGCCGATGCGATTGTGATTAATAAAGCTGACGGAGACAATATAAAAGCTGCAAGGGAGGCAAAACTGGAGTTTAACCGTGCGCTGCAACTTTACCCAAGCAAAGAAAGCGGCTGGAAACCGAAAGTTGCTCTTAGCAGCGCTTTAAAGCAAACGGGAATTGATAGTGTTTGGGAACTTATTAAAGAATTTGAAAAGCTAGGAAAAGAAAATGGTTTTTTCCTGAAAAACAGAAAAGAGCAGAATAAATTCTGGCTTCTACAAACTATAAATGAACACCTAAAAAACCGCTTTTACCAAAATCCTGTGATGAAAGAGGAGTTAGAAATTCAATTAAAAGCTATAGAAAATAATAAGATAACCGCGTTCGCCGCAGCCGATTTATTAATTGAAAAGTTTGAAAATCTGGATTAATTCTTTTTGAAAATTTTCTGCTGTGCCCATTCGTGAAGTTTATAGAAAATAAAGCCTAATAGCCCACCAATCAACATTCCTACAAGTATATCTCCCGGATAATGCACTCCAAGATAAACCCGACTATAAGCTACCAAAAAAGCCCAGGCAACTAACCAGAATATCATTTTAGGAAAGACTTTTCTAAATAATAATCCAAGAAAAATAGCAACGCCCATCGAGTTAGAAGCGTGTGCTGAAAAGAAACCATAAGATCCGCAACGAACTGCCACAAAACGGGCATATTCCATAATACCTTCCTGCCGGCAGGGCCTTAAACGTTCAAAAGCGTCTTTAAAAACATTTCCTAATTGATCTGTAGCGGTAATTAATAAAGTTATAAATACCACCGTGACCAGGCTTGATTTAAAACCGAATTTCCTAAAAATTAGGAATAAAAGTAAAGCGTATAACGGGATAGCTGTCCATTTATCGGTAATGAGCAGCCAAAGCCAATCCCAGGTTTCATTACCCAGGTTATTTAGCCAAAGAAATAATTTATGATCTAACTCTATTAATTTCTCCATTAATCGTCCTCGTATCTTGCAATTTCCCTATCGTAAAATTCTGAAGCTTCTTTAATAAGGTTTTCGGTTTCATTTTCAAGTTCTTCTTCATCGTGCTGGTCAAATTCTTCCAGCCATTCTACTTCATCGTTCTCGAGATTAATGATAAATCGTGGGAATTCGGTATGTATTACGAAGATAGCAGTGGGATAGTCAGTATTATCACCGAGAAGAAATTTAGGGAAATCCATAATTATATTTTTGATTGAACAAGAATAGACTCTTGCAAAATAAGTTTTTTTGTTAAATAGTTAAATCGAATGTACAACATTAATGCCGAAACAGAGAGCCCGGCAAGGAGCCCAAGCCAGATTCCCATGCTTCCAAGATTTTCGGCTTTGCCAAAATACCAGGAAACAGGAAAGCCAATAATCCAGTAAGAAATAAAACAAATTACCGTAGGAATTTTCACATCCTGAAGCCCTCTTAAAGCCCCAAGAATAACCACCTGCAAACCATCACTAAGCTGAAATAACGCAGCTACCACTAACAATTGTGCAGCAAGTAAAATCACCTCGGCATTATCTATATAAAATGTAGGCAGCCAATCTTTAAGCAGAATAAAGCCTAAAGCAAATACTGCTTCTATTAAAAATACCAGCAGAAATGTTGAAAATGCAATTCTGCGTAAATCTTTAAAATTAGCAAGACCTTTTTGATTTCCTACTCTAATAGTAGCTGTAACTCCAAGTCCAACCGCGATCATAAAAGTCATTGAAGCGAGATTCAAAGCAATTTGATTTGCCGCTTGTGGATTAGTACCCAACAAACCGGCAAGGAAGACGGTAGCGGTAAAAATCCCAACTTCAAACAGCATTTGCAGGGCCGTTGGAAAACCGAGGTTTAATAATCTTTTAAAAACATCGGAGTTTAGAGATTCCTTTTTTCCCCATTTAAAGTATTCGGCAAATTTCTTTTTTCGTCTCAAAATTTCCCAAACAAACCATAACATAAAGAAACGGGAGATTAATGTACCTATTGCTGCACCTTCCAGCTCCAACCTTGGAAATATCCAGATTCCGTAGATTAAGAGGTAATTAAAAATCACGTTTACCACGTTAGCAATTAAAGTGGCATACATGGCATATTTTGTTTGCGAGAGTCCGTCAGCGAATTGCTTAAATGCCTGGAAAATCATTAACGGAATCATTGAAAACGCCACAATATTAAGATAGGGAATGGCAAGTTCTACCACCTCTGGCGGTTGATCTAAATAGTATAATACAGGTTTCGCTACGAGTAAAGTGAGAAAAAGAAGAATCCCATTAATAGTACATAAAATTACCCCGTGGTGAAAATAGCTTCTGCCCTTGTTTATATCCTGCGCGCCATCGGCTTCAGCAATTAAAGGTGTAATGGCAAAAGAAAAACCAATTCCTAAAGAGAGGGCTATAAAAACCAGCGAATTTCCCAGGGAAACCGCCGCTAGTGGTGCCGGCCCTAATTGGCCAATCATTAAATTATCTACCAGCCCAACTAATACATGGCCTAATTGCCCGAGCATTACGGGAAAGGCAATATTTAAATTTTTGCTGAATTCTTGTGTGTAGGCGCTTAGCTGCAAAACATAATTTTAGGCGGCAAAGATAGTAGGATTTTGCTGCTCTAAAATTTAAATTGCGATAAAGAATAATTAAATTTTAAATCTAAAGTTTCTGATCTTTTTCCAGATTAATGCGCTTTATTCCATACTTATCTACTAAATAGATCAATGAGGTCATGGTAGCAGCTCCAAGTTCCAGCTCGCGTTTGTTTACATGCTCAAAAGTATCAGTTGCCGCGTGATGATGATCAAAATATCTTTGTGAATCTGGTCTTAACCCCGCAAGCACAATATCTCCCTTTTTCAAAGGACCAATATCGGCTCCACTTCCACCTTTTTCAAAATAATGAATTAGATAAGGTTCAAAAAGTGGTTTCCAACTTTCAATTTGCGCAAATTGAGCATCATCGGCTTCAAAAGAAAATCCGCGAGGAGTGAATCCTCCGGCATCACTTTCTAAAGCAAAAATGTGATTTTCGTTTTTACTATGTGCAACATCGGCATACTTATTCCCGCCGCGTAAACCGTTTTCTTCATTCATAAAAAGCACCACTCTAATGGTTCTTTTAGGTTTATAGCCGGTTTCCTTAAATAAGCGCAAAACCTCCATAGATTGAACTACACCCGCACCATCATCGTGAGAACCATCTCCCAAATCCCAGGAATCCAGGTGACCGCCAACTACCATAATTTCTTCTGGAAATTCGCTACCTGTTATTTCCCCAATTACATTGTAAGATTGTACTTCCCCGTGATTTTCTGAACTCAATTTAAAATAAAATTCCAGATCTTTTTTCAACTTTAAGATTCCCGAAAGATATTCGGCATCTTTAGTACTAATCGCCGCAGCTGGAATTCGTTTACTATTTGGTAAATCGCCATAGCTCATTGAACCCGTATGTGGGTTTTCATCTATTTTATGACTTAAAGAACGTACAATTACCCCAGCAGCACCGTATTTAGCAGCAGCTTTTGCCCCCGAATAACGCTGATCTACACACCCGCCGTATGCCTCAAAATTTTGAATAAGTTCAGGATTCATTGCGCGATTATAAAAAACAATTTTGCCCTTTATTTCATTTCTATAATTTTCTAAATCTTCAATTCCCTGCACTTCTATCACATTTGCTTTTAATCCGCCGGTAGCAGTGGCAACAGAGCCCCCAAGAGCTGTTATATTTACTTCTGTAGTCATTCCCGGGCCGGTTTGTATATAAGCGTGTTCACGAGCTCCACGCGTCCATTTTGGAACCATAACCGGTTGTAGCCAAACCTTATCAAGACCAAGTTCTTCTAACTGTGTTTTAGTATATTCTACCGCTTTTTGCGCATTTAACGAACCCGATAACCTACCTCCAATTTTGTTAGAAAGATGGTCCAGCCAATTGTAGGCTTTACCATTTACCAGCGCAGCAGAATATATCTCCCTAATTTTAAGAGAATCTTCTTTAGTTTCAGGAGCCTGTGCATTAAGATTTAGTGTAAGAAAAAGGCCAAAAAAGGCGAAAATGTATAATTTCATCGGGAAAATAGGATTTAAATTTTCATGTTTTGACTGCTAAAATAAATATTCCTTTGGAAGCTTCTGTTTTAATTCTTTATAGTTTCTATAAAATTTAGGAAACAATTTCTAGCTACCTGTGTGATAACAAAGAATATGCCTTAAAAGTATTTGAATTTGCAGAATTTTAATCGACTTACTTTAAACCTAAAAAAAGATAAATTTTATATCTTCGCCGCTAAATTATAGCAGTTTGAACAAAGCAGAAAAAGAAGAGATAATTACCAAAGTTACCAGCCTTTTAAAGGAAATCCCGTCCTCTATGGATATTGTAAAAAAGGGAGGTAACCGTCACAAACGTTTTGAATATCTCGCCACACATATGGTAGAGAAGGCGATTGAAAAAGACGCTCTTATTATTTCTGAAAACCGAATGGGAATTGCTATTTTATTTAAAACCAGCAAAAAAGACGATAACTTCCTGAAAGATATTTGGAGCCAAATAGGTTTGGTTTTAAATGTTACCGGAATAAAAAACGCTTATCGCATTGTAAAAAACCAGAATTATATTAAAAAGCAACGCCCACAAACCGGGGAATATCTTTACTGCTGGTTCTGGGGTATTTTGGCTGAATCTCGCGGTGCAGATACCCAGGTTGGTAAAGAAATGAAAGACGAATTTTACCGCCAGGCAATAGAATATCAAATTCCACTATATGCTGAAACCAGAATGCGTAAAAACGCACTGGTGTATCAGCGATTTGGATTTGAATTATTCCACGAATGGCAGCACCCAAGCGGAGATACCATGTATTTTTTAAGATATAATCCGCCGCCGAAAAAAATCGATTAAATTTTTCTAAAATTTGCTGCCGAAGAGTTTTACGTCTTCTTCTGTAATTTTATCGCCTCCTAAAATAATGAGCCGTTCTACAACATTACGAAGTTCACGTATGTTTCCGCGCCAGTCATATTCTTTAAGAGTTTTTAAGGCATCTTCGGTAAATTCTTTTTTACCCGAACCGTGTTCCGCAGAAATCTTTTCGCTAAAATAATCTATAAGTAAAGGAATATCTTCCCGGCGTTCGTTTAGCGACGGTACTTCTATTAAAATTACCGCAAGCCTGTGATATAAATCTTCCCTAAACTTTTTGTCTTCTATTTCTTTTTTTAAGTCTTTATTGGTTGCTGCAACAACCCGAACATCTACTTTAATGTCTTTACCGCTACCCACGCGAGAGATTTTATTTTCCTGAAGCGCTCGTAAAACTTTGGCTTGCGCCGAAAGACTCATATCACCAATTTCATCAAGAAAAATTGTACCTCCATTGGCAACTTCAAACTTACCGGCACGATCTTTATTCGCTGAAGTAAACGCCCCTTTTACGTGACCAAAAAGTTCACTTTCTATTAATTCTGAAGGGATTGCAGCACAATTCACCTCTACCATTGGCCCTTTAGAACGTTCACTTTTTTGATGTATCCAGTGAGCCACCAATTCTTTCCCTGTACCATTTTGCCCGGTAATTAGCACCCGGGCATCTGTAGGAGCTACTTTTTCAATAAGTTCTTTAATACGCTCAATCCCTTCTGATTGGCCTACCATTTCAAAATTCTTGCTAACTTTTTTCTTAAGCCGTGTATTCTCTACAACAAGCTCTTTGCGGTCTAGCGCATTGCGAACGGTATTAAGCAGTCTATTAAGATCTGGTGGTTTTGCGATATAATCAAAAGCGCCTACTTTCATCGTATTCACGGCGGTATCCAAATCTCCGTGACCAGAAATCATTACCACGGGAATTTCAGGCTTTATTTTCATGATGGCCTCCAGGACTTCTACTCCATCCATTTTGGGCATTTTAATATCACAAAGTACAAGATCAAAATCTTCGTCTTTTATTTTTTCAATTCCTTCCAGGCCATCTACTGCTTCTTCAACTTCATAACTATCATTTTCTTCGGTAAGGATTTTAACTAAAACCCTTCTAATTGCTGCTTCATCTTCTATTAATAAAATACGTGCCATATTATAAAATACTAAATTTTAAGCCGCCACGGGCGTAGAATGTATTGTTTTCGTCTATTGTGTACAGGTCTTCCCTGTCTTTATCTCTTAATCTAATATCATTCATAACCGTATAACCGGCATAGGTATAAAATGCTATATTATCTGTGATATTATACTGGTATCCCAAACCGCTTAAAACTATGGTCATAGACATACTTTCTGCAAGCCGGTTTGCTCCAGGATTTGTTTGCGGATAAGGATTAAAGTTTTGCTGAATATTGGCAAAAAAACCATCTAAAGTTACAAAGCCCTGAACTTCATGTTTGTCGTTAAAATAATATTTGAGGTTGGTTTTCGGAATTCCGAGCCCATAAGACCATTTTTCATCAAAACGCTTGTAATAATTTATTACAGGCAATGGAAACGGAAACCCGGTTGTGGTAGAATAACTAAGTCCTAAAATAAGTCGCCAGGGTTCTATGTAACGCTCATCTTCTTTAATTTTTATAAAATAAACCGACCCGGTATAAATAAAATCGTCCTTAACCAACTCGCTGGTAGCGAAGTTAGAAGCAATTTTCACCCCGGTCTCAGCGCCAAAACGCCATAACTCGTTCATTTTAAAGGTGTAGCCTATTTTACCGGTAAACGATTGAAACCTATCCAGGTTATTAGTAGTAAAAGCTTCGCTATTTTTATATTTAAAATTTACGTTTCTATATTCTACTCCCGGAATTAAATAGGCTCCTTTTCCATTTAATTTAATAGGTAAATTAACAAAGGTCCTAAATCTACGAAATGAATTATCTGAATCTGACTGCGGAAAATAGGTATATTCTATTCGGGCTAAATCTGTAGTTTGGGACGTTGCCGGAAAAGTTACAGCTCCTAACAACAGGAAAGCCATAATTTTAAAGGTCTTCATCATTTTTAGATAAATTTTGGGTTAGGTTTTGGGTAGGATAAAAATGCACATCTCGCTGTGGAAACGGAATTGTGATGTTATTTTTCCTAAATTCTTCATCTATTTTAAATCTAAGCTCACTTTTAATTTTTGGGTCTACAAAGCTATCGGTTACATAAAAATGGAGTGAAAACACTAAAGAAGATGCCCCAAAATCGTCAAATAGAACAAATGCTTCAGGGCTTTTCACAATACTTTCGTTTTCACTGGCACATTTCAACAAAATATCTTTTACTTTTTGGGTGTCACTCCCGTAGGCCACACCAACCTGAACGCCTTCCCGCGTAGTTGCATGGTTTTGGGTATAATTATAAATTACATCGCTAATAAATTTATGATTGGGAATAATCATCACCTTATCATCCCTGGTAAGGGCACGGGTGGTTCTTAGTTTAATTTCAAAAACACGGCCAACCCTGCCTTCCATTTCAATAACATCTCCAACTAAGAGCGATTTATCTATAATTATAAAAACCCCTCCAATAATATCCTGAAAGAGCTCTTGTAAAGCTAAACCTATACCAACAAAAAGTGCAGCCGAAGCTGTTAAAAGTATGGTAATATTTATTCCTGCAGTGCTTAAGGTGATTAAGATTACCACTAAATAGACAAAATATTTTATAAACTTAAAAACGCTTATAAACTTCTGTTTGTCTCCCTTGGCCAGTTTACTTGTAATAAAAGATCTAATTAACCTAAGAACAACACTGGTCACAATAAATGCGATAACTACCAGTAAAATAAGCCCTACAGTTATTTCTATTGGCGTACCACTAACCTCATATTTGAAAAGGATAAGATTCCAAAAGTCCACCAGACTACCCCAGATATCTTCTTCCACCACTTCTAAGATCGCCTCTGATGTTTCTGATTTTTGCTGTTCCTGCATTCCCTAATATTTGAGCCATTTGAATAGTTCTTTGTAACTGGCTTTTTTACCATACATAAGAATTCCTACCCTATAAATTTTAGCTGCTATCCAAATTACTATAAAATTGGTAATAATTAAAAGTGCTACAGAAATTGCGAGTTCCCACCACGGCACTCCAAAGGGTATACGCATTAACATAACTATTGGAGAAGTAAGGGGCACCATTGAAAAAATAGTAGAAACTGTACCATGCGGATTTTCTATTACCGAAAAGAAACCCACATAAATGCCTAACATTAAAGGTAGAATTACCGGAAACATAAATTGTTGGGTATCGGTTTCACTATCTACCGCCGCACCAATAGCCGCGTAAATAGAACTGTAAAGGAAATAGCCTCCAATAAAATAAATGAGGAAAAATATAATTAAACTTAGAATTGGCAAATTAAGTACATCCATTACCAACTGGGTAATTTCGGGTTGTGCAATTTGCTCTACGGTTTTTAATTGAGATTTTTGAACGGTAAAAATATCTATACCTAACACGTAAAAAGAAGTCATTGCTAAAACTCCAGCTAATAATACCCAAATGGTGAATTGCGTAATTCCGGCCAAAGAGGTACCTAAAACTTTTCCCATCATAAGTTGAATGGGTTTTACTGAAGAAACAATAATTTCAATAATTCTATTTGTTTTTTCCTCAATAACACTGCGCATTACCATATTACCATAAATGATAATAAACATCATTAATAAATAACCCGCAGCGCCACCAAAAAACATTTTTATATAATTAGACATTTTGGAAGTACGCTCTCCAGAGAAATTCTGGATTTCTATCCTTACCTCGGTTTTAGCTTCGTTTAATTGGTTTACATCAATACCTCGCTCAATAAGTTCTTCGCGTGTAAGCCTGTCGGCAATGGTTTTTTCTATAGCCTGGATAGTTCCTAAACCGGGAGATTCTTTTCCAAAAAACTGAACGCCTTGCAGATCTCTATTAATATTTTCAGGAATATATATAAGCCCGTAATAATCCTGTTCATTAACCATTTGTTTTGCTTCTTTAAAGCTCTTTCCAGAAAGGTCTAAATATTGAACCTGTTCCTGATCTTTAAATTCTGAAGCAAACATTTCAGTCTCATCATACAAACCAATAATACGTTGTTCGCTGCTATTCAGCATACTTAAATAAGCGATAAGTGCGAACATCCCAACCAGAATTAGCGGACTTAAAAAAGTCATGATAATAAAGGTTTTATTCCTTACCCGCGCCAAATATTCCCGCTGAATAATAAGCTTTAAATTACGCATGTTGAGTTACGGTTTTTATAAAAATATCGTTTACTGATGGAATAACTTCTACAAAATGATTTATCCTGGCTTTAGCAAGAAGATAATTTAATAACTGGTTAGGGGTTTCACCTTCTTTAAGCTGAATGGTTAATTTAAGATCGTCGTTTATACTTTTAAAATTAGTATTACCAACTACGAATTTTTCTTTTAATTCTGCTAAAAGAGCGGTATCATTTTCTGTTTCCAAACCTACTTCATAGGTGTTAGATTTATATTCCCGTTTTATTTCTGAAACTTTTCCGTCTAATAATTTATTGGACAAATGAATTAAAGCCATATAATCACATAATTCTTCTACACTTTCCATTCGGTGGGTAGAAAAAAGTATAGTTGCTCCTTCTTCTTTAAGCTGAAGGATTTCGTTCTTAATTAAACCAGCATTTACAGGATCAAAACCACTAAATGGCTCATCAAAAATTAACAGCTTAGGCCTGTGTAAAACGGTGATAATAAACTGGATTTTTTGCGCCATCCCTTTAGAAAGTTCCTGGATCTTTTTATCCCACCATCCTTCAATTTGTAATTTCTTAAACCAGTATTCCAGGCGTTCTTTGGCTTCAGCTTTAGAAAGTCCTTTTAATCGAGCCAGGTAAAGTGCCTGCTCCCCAACTTTCATAGATTTATAAAGTCCGCGTTCTTCCGGCAGGTAACCAATATGCGCAATATCATTGGGCTGTAAAGGTTTGCCGTCTAGATAAACCTGGCCCTTATCTGGCATGGTAATTTGGTTAATTATACGTAGCAAAGTGGTTTTTCCTGCACCATTAGGGCCTAAAAGACCAAAAATACTACCACGCGGAATGGCTATTGAGACATTATTTAGTGCAGTAAAATTGCCAAATTGTTTGTAGATATTTTCTGCTACTAAAAGATTTTCCATATAAAAGTGTTGGTAAAAAAAATAAAATAGCTCGAGAGATAATTCACCGGGCATTCATAGCAAACAGCTGTTTAATTTTCCGGGCAATTATGGCTAATGTTAATCTTCATTATCGAGTAAATATATTGAAATCACCCGAGAGATGTTTTGGATTAAGAAGAAATTATAACTTTCCAGATTGCTCTAAAAAACAAAACCCACCCTTAATAAATTAAGGATGGGAAAAAAATTGCTATGAAAAAGAAAAATTATCACTAAAAGACTTAGTGATAATCAAATATATAAATTTTTTCTTAAAACCGGGGTTCTAAGAAAACATATCTTTAACTTTTTCAAAGAATGACTTATCACTTTTCTCCGGATTCGGCTGGAAGTTCTCGTCTTCAGCCATTTTCTCAAAGAAATCGCGTTGTTCTTTATTTAAATTTTTCGGGGTCCAAACATTTACATGGACCAATAAATCCCCTTTGCCGTAGCCGTTAAGATTTCCAATTCCTTTTCCTCTAAGTCTAAGAATTTTTCCAGATTGTACTCCTTCTTCAACCTTTATTCTCACTTTTCCGGTTACGGTATCTATTTCTCTTGAAGAACCTAAAACAGCTTCAGACAAACTAATGTACAAATCGTAATGCAGGTTATCTCCTTCACGCTGCAGGCTATGGTGCTCTTTTTCTTCAATAGCTACCAACAAATCTCCTGGAACTCCATTTCCCGGAGCATCGTTTCCTTTTCCGGCAACTTTTAACTGCATTCCGTCTTCAACCCCAGATGGGATTTTAATAGAAACAGTTTCTTCTTTTTGTACCAATCCGTGCGCATCAGCCTCTGGCGGTCTATGGTCTATAATCTGTCCCGAACCGCTACAAGCTGTACAAGGCGATGCAGTTTGCATTCTTCCTAATATAGTATTGGTTACACGAGTTACCTGGCCTGTACCTTTACAGGTGGTACATGTTTTATAAGTGGTACCGGGAGCCTGGACTTTTCTTTTTACCTTAATCTTTTTCTCGGCACCATTAGCAATTTCTTCTAAAGTAAGACTCACCCTAATTCTAAGGTTGCTTCCTTTAGCACGTCTTTGGCCACCGCCAAAACCGCCACCAAAACCAGAGAAGCCTCCGCCACCGCTGAAGCCACCTCCAAAGATGTCTCCAAACTGGCTGAATATATCGTCCATATCCATTCCGCCGAAGCCTCCGCCTCCGCCGCCACCTTCAAATGCCTGGTGGCCAAACCTGTCGTAACGGGCTCGTTTATCTTCATTGCTAAGTACTTCGTAAGCTTCAGCCGATTTTTTAAACTTTTCTTCAGCCTCAGCATCTCCCGGATTCTTATCTGGGTGATACTTAATGGCCATTTTTCGGTATGCTTTCTTTATTTCGGCGGTTGAAGCATTTTTACTAATGCCTAATATGTCGTAATAATCTTCTTTCATGGTCTCGTTTTGCGAATTCTAAAAAAGCTTTTATTTGCCGGTTACAACCTTTGGATACCTAATAATACGATCTCCCAATTTGTAACCTCGCTCTACTACATCAACTATCTTGCCTTTAAGCTTGTCTTTAGGTGCTGGTATTTGGGTAATAGCTTCGTGAATTTCAGAATCAAAGGCATCGCCTTCTTTTACATTCATTGCCTCAAGCCCTTTACTGTTAAGCGTTTCCTTAAATTTATTGTGAATAAGTTCTACGCCCTGTACTAAATTTTTATCACCAGATTTTCCAATTTCTTTTAAAGCCCTGTCAAAATCATCTAAAACTGGCAACATGGCGGTCATTACCTCCTGGTTGGCAGTTTTAAAAAGCTCTAAACGCTCTTTAGAAGTTCTTCTTTTGTAATTTTCAAACTCTGCAAAAAGACGTAAAAATTTATCTTTTTCTTTCTGAAGATCTTCTTTTAGCTTTTCTTCCTCAGTAAATTCGGGCGAGTCGTCATTGTTATCCTCGTTTTCCTTTTCACCTTCTACCTCGTCTATAGCTTCATCTATAGCATCTTCAATTTGATCTTTAACAGGTTGGTCCTGTTGCTCTTCTCTTATATCTTCTTTCTTGTTGCTCATTTTTATGCATTTTAATACAGCCTCAACGGGTCAAAATCATTGCCAATTATGATTCGGTGTCAAAATGTCACTACCCAATAATTCTTAAAATTATTTAGTAAATATTTAGCATTAGGGTGTATGAAGTTTATGTAATTTTGCAGACTAAAATAAAACTAAATTTTAACACAAATGAGAAAATCAATTTTAAGCACTTTTGTAATTGCAGCTATTTTAACTGCGGTTGTAGGATGTAAAAACGATAAAAATAAAGCAGAAACTTCTGAAGCTAAAGATGCAGCTACTGCTCAAGCTGAAGCTATGGAATTTTCAGTAGATACTTCGGCTTCTACTATTGAGTGGAAAGGTAGCAAACCTACAGGTGAGCATACTGGTACTATTAAACTTGCTGAAGGTACTTTTAGTGCTAATGACAGCATTATTGAAAGCGGAAATTTCGTTATTAATATGCAGTCTATTAATGTAACCGATCTTGAGGGAGACGATAAAAAAGATCTTGAAGCTCATTTAATGGGAACTGTAGAAGGTAAAGAAGGAGATTTCTTTAACGCTACAAAATATCCTGAAGCTACTTTTGAAGTAACGGAAATTACTGAAGAAAACGGACAGAAAATGTTATCTGGTAACCTTACAATAAAAGAGGAAACAAAAAATGTTACTTTCCCGGTTAGCATTAACCAATCTGATGATAGTATTGAAATCACCAGTGAAGAATTCACTATAGACAGAACAAACTGGAATGTGAATTTTGGTTCTAAATCTGTTTTTGATGGACTTGGAGACAACTTTGTAAGTGACGATATTACTTTAAAAGTTAACCTTAAAGCTAATAAAGCTTAAGAAGATTCAAGATTTGAATACAAAAAAAAGGCTGCCAAATTTGGCAGCCTTTTTTAATGTTTAAAAACTTCAGTAACCCTAAATTAAATCTTCCAGGGCTTTAGAGAGGTTTACATACTTAAAAATATAACCTTCCTGTTCTATTTTATCACTACTCACCAATTGACTGGACAAAACCAGGCGGGACATTTCTCCCAGTACTAATTTAAGTGCTACTTTAGGAACATTAGGCAGCCAAACCGGTTTTCCCATTTGCGAGGCCACTTCGTTAACCAGTTCTTTATTAGTAACAGGATTTGGTGCTACAGCATTATAAACGCCGGTAAGCTCTTTTTCTAGAGCGAACATAAATATTCCACTAATATCGTCTATATGAATCCAGGATTGCCACTGTTTCCCGTTTCCCAATGGAGAGCCTACATTAAAATTTACGGGTTCTTTTAATTTTTGGAGCATTCCGCCGTTTTTAGCAAGAACAAGTCCTATTCTAATTTTAGCTACTTCAATGCCCAGGTCTTTAAAGTTATCTACAGCTTCTTCCCATTTTACCACCACTTCTCCTACAAAAGAATCATCTACACCCTGGTCTTCTTCAGTATATAATTTCTCTAGAGAACTTGGGTAAATACCTATGGCACTGGCTGAAAGCAGGTTTTTTACCTCGTGCTCATTTTCCTGTAAACAAGTGTAAAGTAAATTTGCCGTTTCGGTACGGCTCTTTAAAATTTTCTTCTTTTGTTCTGGCGTCCATCGTTCTGCAATACTGGCACCTACAAGATTTATTATAGTATCAACGCCTTCTATGGCCTTACTGTCTATTTCATTCTCGTTAGGGTTCCAATAAAAACCCTTATAGTCTGTTTTGTTTTCCAGCTTGTCTTTACTGGTAGAGAGGTAATGAACTTCTATTCCTTTTTCCCGACACAACCGACTAATTTTAGATCCAATTAAGCCGGTAGCTCCTGTGATTAATACTCGCATTTTTCTTTACAAGATAGCAACAAGTATAAACCTCAACTAAAGTTTATCACCTATTTAACAGCAAAATAGCCTACTTTTTTAATGCTCTTAACATTTCTCGTTTACCTGGAGGCCCGGGAAGCCTTTCAACTATAAAACCTGCAGTTTGCATAGCTCTTCTTACACTGCCTTTTGCCGAATAAGTAACTAAAACCGAGTTACTTTTCATCGCAGCAAACATTCTGGCAAAAATATCTTCTGTCCACAATTCGGGTTGAACCCTGGCACCAAAGGCATCAAAAAACACTAAATTATATTTGTTAATATCTTCAATTTCTTCAAAGCGCTTCTGTTGTTTTTCAAGCTGAAAATTTTCTGAAATATCTACTTTATTATTCCACGGAATTTCGTGCATGCGTTGAAAAGTTTCTATTTGATTTTCTGCGGAAAGCATTTCGGCATAATTCAGGGCTTTTATTTCAGAAGTTGAAACGGGATAAGCTTCTACCCCAGTGTAGTCTATCTTTAGCTGAAGCTTTTGAGCTTCCAAAAAAGTAATAAACGCATTTAGGCCGGTACCAAAACCAATTTCCAAAATAGCGGGATTTTTTTCCTTATTTAGTCCAACCCAGTATTCCAGGCCCATTTTTATAAAAACGTGCCGGGCTTCCTGTATTGCACCGTGTTTGGAGTGGTATTGCTCATCCCATTCGCTTAAATGAATAGTAACCGAGCCATCGCCGGTTTTTATAATCTTTCTTTCCACATTATTCCTTTAAAAGTACTCCATTCGCAATAAACGCCCTGGAAACCTCAGGGGAAGTAATTGCTGCTATTTCTGCTTCAGATTTCCCTTCATCCTCGGCATAATGTTTTTGATCTTCAATAGACATTTGGTTTATAAAAGCTTTTCCTTCTACAATCACATCGGTATTTTCGCTGTCTTTGGGTACAAAAAATCCATAATCTTTAAAAGTTACTCTTACATCTTCCCCTTCAGGAAGTTCTAAAATCATCCAGCAACCTTTCTTTTTACAAACATTATTGATTTTTGAAGTAAATTTTAAATCTAAAGTATCACCGGGTTTTAGGGAATTGAATTTATTAAGAGCTTCGCTGGCAGAAATAGCACTTTCTGAGTTTATTTCGGCTCCAAAAGAATTATAGGAAGTAGTATTCTTTTCAGCTACAACTTCTGTCTCTTTATTAGATTTTTCATTTTTACAGCCTATAAATATTAAGGATAAAGCCAATATAGCGGCGAATTTTTTCATTTTCCTATTTTTAGTTAAAACCTTGCAGGTAAACAAATTTACCAAAACTTTAGATTTTGATTCTGTTTTAATTTAGGTAAATTTGTTAACTAAATTAATGATAATGAAATACGATACTAACCAGCTTGAAATTAATAAAGTCCAAAAATCTAAGATTGAAGAGGTAAATTTTGAAAACCTGGTTTTTGGCGAAATTTTCACCGATCATATGTTTGTATGTGATTATGAAAATGGCCAGTGGCAAACCCCTAAAATTACACCTTATGGGCCAATACAACTGGATCCATCGGCTAAAGTATTTCATTATGGGCAAGCAGTTTTTGAAGGAATGAAAGCCTACAAAGACGATGAAGACCAAATTTGGCTTTTTAGACCTGAAGAAAATTATAAAAGAATAAATAAATCCAGCGCCAGATTGGCAATTCCTGAATTTCCAAAAGAATATTTCTTCCAAGGATTGGAAGAATTACTAAAATTGGATAAGGATTGGATAAAGAAAGGTTTTGGGAACTCGCTGTACATTCGTCCGTTTGTAATTGCTACCGAGGAATGCGTTTCTGCCAATCCTGCAACAAAATATAAATTTATGATTATTTGTTCTCCCGCCCAGGCTTATTATAGCGGCGAAGTAAGAGTTCAGTTTTCAGAAAAATACAGCCGTGCTGCCGATGGTGGTGTTGGAGCTGCCAAAGCTGCCGGGAATTATGCCGCGCAGTTTTACCCTACCAATCTTGCTAAAGAAGCCGGGTTTCAGCAAATAATTTGGACCGATGCTAATACGCATGATTACCTTGAGGAAGCTGGAACAATGAATATTTTCTTTAGAATTGGAGATAAACTTATTACTGCTCCTACCAGCGATAGAATTTTAGATGGAGTTACAAGAAAATGCGTGATAGATCTCGCAAAAGATATGAATATTGAGGTTGAAATTAGAAGAGTTCCAGTTTCAGAAATCGTTGAAGCCGCAAGGAAAGGTGAGCTAAAAGAGATCTTTGGTTCAGGGACCGCGACAGTTATTAACCCTATTGCCGGTTTTGGATATAAAGACGAAAAATTTGAACTGCCAAAAATGGAAGATTCCTACGGAAAATCTTTTAAAGACCGCCTAATGAAAATTCAATATAACCAGGCTGAAGATAAGCACGGTTGGAGATACCAGGTGAAGTAATTTTTCCTGATTTTTATAAATTAAACCTCACAGATTTAAAAACTGTGAGGTTTTTTTTGTTTTAACCTGAACTTATTTCAGGTTCTAATTTTGAACTATTCCTGATTAAAATTATTCCGATGGGAAACGTACCGGCAGCGTAAACTTTCTATCTAATTCAGGTTTTCCTGATGCATTTGCCTTTTCAAAGATTAAATAGCCTTTTTCATCCTCCGGAAAATTGCCAAAAGACAGTTCGGTAGAGAACGGCACAAAATCGTTAGTCATCCATTCACCTTTCGCTTTTATAGAAGTTTCTGCCAGGGTAATATAATTTTTATCAACTAATCTAACAGGCGCTTCGGCTTCAAAAAACCAGGTTCCGCGTGCTTCACCAGAAATTTGTATGGGAGAATTAATAAGCGTATTTACCGCAGGTTTTTCAACTTTTATAAGATCTGAAAGTTCTTTACGCTCTTCAGCATTCTTCCTAAAAAAATAAAGAGAGCTCATTATTTTATCCAGTTGCATCTTACTTTTTTCATTAATTTCTCCTGAAAACCTCACTTCATCTTCACCCATTGGATCGCATTCTTGCATAGGCTTTGATTCTCCCCCGGTTGAAATGCAGGTAGCATTAAAATTTTCAATTTGATAATGCACAAAAATACCTCCGTATTCATCCCACTTTTCCGGAGACTGGTAAAACTTTAAATAATAAGCCCAGGCCTCACCGTTTTCTAAAAGGTAAACCCGCGAATCGTTTTTATTAAAGTTAAAAGATAAATCCAGGACCGATTCCCAATTATTAAAAGATTTTTGTTTACCTGAAGGCCCATCTACGCCAAAACCTTTAGGTAATAATGCGATATACGCTATTTCGGGTTCTTCGTGAATAGCGAGCGGTTTACTAATATCAACTTTTTTTGAATAAACATTTACTACAGAGCTGTTTGCCGGTAATTCGTCTTCTAAAACTTCAAAATTTGAAGGATATTCCAGGGCAAAATTCCAGGTACTATCAACATATTTTTGAACTTCATTATTGATTTTTTTAGTATTCTGTTCTTCTTGGTCTTTAGAAGTTTCAGCACTCCCGGGATTATTTTTACAACCAAAAGCTGCAAGTACCAGCAACATAGAGAGTAACGAAATTTTCATACTATTTTATTTTTAAATTAGTCAACAGTTTTAATTTATAAATTCAACCTTTTAGCACTTTCACTATATTGGGTTTACAATAGTTAGAACCTTTAATAACTTTGCCTTTTTCATTATAAAGTGGATTTCCATCTTCACCAAGTTTACTCATATTACTACGCTGAATTTCATTAAAAATGGCTTCAATTTTATGTTCCAGGCCGTGCTCAATAATGGTTCCGCATAAAACGTACAGCATATCACCAAGAGCATCGGCAACTTCGGTTAAATCACCTTTACTTGCAGCTTCAAGATATTCTTCGTTCTCTTCCTTCATTAATTCATAGCGCAAACGATTCTTTGTGGCTCCCAATGATGCCTGCGGATTTTCTGCAATTCCCAGCCTAAAAGTTTTATGAAATTCCTTTACCGCAGCAAGTGTCTTTTTCATCTGTTTATAATTTAAAATCGATTAGAGGTTAAGCCTAAAACCTTAACTTTGCATAAAATTAAATAAAATGTTTAGCACCGGCCAACTCATTTTCGCGGGTTTATTTGTGTTTGTTTTTATAATAATAATTGCATTTAGTTATAAAAAAGACACCGTATTACATAGAAAGCAATATAAAGGAAGTTTATGGGTGCTTGTAGCATTTCTTGCTTTTATAGGACTTCTATTTATTTTAAAGGGCTTCTTAAATCCGTAGTTTACTTCTTATAAAGTGAATTACTAATTATGTTAAATTAAGTATCTTCGCTTATAAACCCACCAATATGAAAATTTTAAAATATCTATTCTTCCTACTGCTTATTGTAATAATTGCAGGTTCTATTTATATCGCTACAAAAGATGGTGATTACCAGGTTGAAGAAACCAGGGTAATTACAGCACCGGTAGAAATGGTTTTCCAGGAAGTAAATGAATTTCAAAATTGGGAGAACTGGGAACCCTGGTCGGCTGAAGCAGATGATATGATTATTGAATACGGCGCAAAAACCAGCGGCGATAGCGCTTCTTATTCCTGGAAAAGTGAAAATGCGGGCGATGGGGAAATTAAGACTATTTCAGCAAAACCTTATTCAGAAATTGAGCAGGAAATAATTTTTAAAACTCCATTTGGCGAATCTATCAGTGATGTTTACTGGGAATTCAACGAGATAGAAAACGGCACTCAAGTTACCTGGGGAATGAAAGGCAAACAAAGTTTTATGGAGAAACTGGCCTTTACTTTCCAGGATAAATCTATTACTGAAATGATGCGGCCAAAATTCCAGACCGGGCTAAATAATATGGAAAGTGTAGTGCTAAATAAGATGGATAAATACACTATTAATGTAGACGGAGTTATTCAGCACGGGGGCGGTTACTATATGTACACCACCACTGCCAGCAAAATTAGCCAGGTAGATGAAAAAATGGCGTCTATGTTTTCTGAAGTTTCTACTTATATGGATGAAAACGGAATAGAAAAAAGCGGCAATCCGTTTGTTCTTTATAACGAATGGAATGAAAATTCTGGAAACGTAATTTTTTCCGCAGGAATTTTCACTCCCAGCGAAGTAATTACTCCGGCTGCAAGCGAAATTTTAACCGGATTTTTACCAAACCAGAAAGTTTTAAAAACTACCCTAAAAGGAGATTATAAGAATTTAAAGGAAGCCTGGGATAATGCATATAATTATATTGAAGCAAACGATCTTGAAATGGCAGAAGACACAAAGAATTTTGAAGTGCATTTAACATCGCCAGAGAACGTGGCAAATCCTGCTAAATGGATTACACACTTATATATTCCGGTTAAATAAACAAGTATGCTTAAACAACTATTACTGATTTTCTTAGGTGGCGGACTTGGCAGTGCGTTGCGCTACCTCATCAGTAAAAGTTTGAATTTTGAAACTGCATTTATTCCTTTTGGCACTTTTACGGTAAATATCCTGGGAAGTTTACTTTGGGGATTAATCCTGGGAATCGCTGCTAAATCTGATTTTTTCTCGTCTAATATTGTTTTATTTCTTGCCGTGGGTTTTTGTGGCGGCTTTACTACCTTTTCAAGTTTCGCTTTTGAAAATCAGGCACTTTTACGTTCCGGAGATTATCTAAATTTCTTCTTTTACACCTTCGGAAGCATAATTCTGGGAATTTTGGCTGTCTTTTTAGGTCTTTTCCTCTCAAAATTGACCTAGGCCCTGGTCAAAAAATTAGAAACAAATCAAAACACATATGTAATTTAAATTAACCCCTAATTTTTTAGGGGTTGTTTTTATTTATTTCACATTAATTTAGCATACACCCCTATTTTTTAATAGGTGTTATGATATTTTTATACATTTACATCATCAAAATCAAGTTTTTATGAAAAAAATAGAAGCCATTATTAGAAAATCTACGTTTGATGAAGTTAAGAAAGCACTTCATGAAACCGAAGTCAATTTTTTTAGCTATTGGGATGTTACCGGGGTAGGTAATGAAAAACAAGGTCACGTTTATCGGGGAGTATCTTACAGCACTAGCGATATTCAGAGACGAAAAATTTCACTGGTAGTATCAGATGAAAATGTTCATAGTACTGTAGAAACAATTCTAAAAGCTGCGCATACAGGCTCTGTAGGAGATGGGAAAATATTTGTGTCTCCCGTAGAAGAAGCCTATCGCATAAGAACAAAAGAGAAAGGCACCGATTCTCTTTCTTAAACTAATCAACTCATTATAAAAATAACTTTTATGGAATTACTTACTACTAATAATGTTTGGATGATGGTGTGTACCGCGCTGGTATTTTTTATGCACCTGGGCTTTTCACTGCTTGAAGTTGGACTTACAAGGCAAAAAAATGCCATTAATATCCTTTTTAAAAACGTATTTATAATTTGTGCCGGGCTACTTACTTATGCCATTATCGGTTTTAATCTTATGTACCCAGGCTCTTTTATCGCCGGATTTATTCCAGATTATTTCTTCGACCTTTTTGGGTTAAGCGCGCCGGTGGCAGATGGTGCTTTAGACTTAGCCTATAACGAAGGTTACACTTACTGGACAGATTTTCTCTTCCAGGGAATGTTTGCTGCAACTGCGGCTACAATAGTTTCTGGTGCAGTTGCAGAACGAATTAAACTGGGAAGTTTTATGCTGTTTTCTGTGATCTATATTACCATTGTTTACCCTATTGTTGGTTCCTGGAAATGGGGCGGCGGTTTCTTAGACGGACTCGGTTTTTACGATTTTGCCGGTTCTACCCTGGTTCATTCTGTAGGAGGATGGGCAGCTTTAATAGCTATTTATTTACTGGGTGCGCGTTTAGGGAAATTTGGTAAAGATGGCCAATCTCACGCCATCCCTGGCCATAATATTCCTTTAGCTACTGCAGGAGTATTTATTCTTTGGTTAGGCTGGTTTGGTTTTAATGGTGGTTCAGTACTTTCAGCCGATCCTTCTTTAACTTCTATTACCCTTGTAACAACTTGTCTTGCTGCGGCAGCCGGTGGAATTTCTGCCTTCGTGGTTTCTACAATTGCTTATAAGAACTACGATCTTACCATGTTCCTAAACGGAATTTTGGGTGGACTTGTTGGTATTACTGCAGGAGCAGACCTTATGTCGCCATTAGACGCTGTACTTATTGGCCTTGTTGCCGGTGGAGTTATTGTCTTAGGTGTTGCCCTGGTTGAAAAACTTAAATTAGATGATCCTGTGGGTGCCGTGGCTGTTCACCTTGCCTGTGGTATTTGGGGAACTCTTGCGGTAGGAATCTTTGGAAGTATGGCTGGTCTAAATCAATTACTCATACAGCTGGCGGGCGTAGGAATAATTGGTGCTTTCTGCTGCATTACAGCTTTCGGGATTCTTTCAATTATTAAAGCCACAATGGGCTTAAGGATGGAAGAAAAAGAAGAAACTGAAGGCCTGGATGCTCACGAGCACGGGATGGATGCTTATGCCGAATTTGGGACAGTGCAAGAAAGATAATTTTTTAAAAAAAAGGAGCGCTTGGCGGAGCGCTCCCTATAAAAGTAAACCTCTCATAAAGCTTTGCTCAACACATTTCAACTTATTAAACAAGACTATTAATTATGAAAAAATTTACTATTACAAATATCCAAAAAATATTCCTTTTAGGCGTATTCTTCGGACTAGGTTCTGACCTTCAGGCTCAGGAAACTGAAACAACTGAAGTTGAAAGCTTTATGTCAAACTTCAGTATAAGCGGTTCTGTAGACAGCTATTTTAGAACCAATTTTAATGGATTAAATAAGTACGAATATAATGATGCGGGGGATCCAATTGCAGGTCCACAGGCACCCGCTTCTTCTTTTGCCAACGATCCCGGCTTTGCCATTGGGATGGCCAATGTTATTTTAGGCTATGAAGGGGAGAAAGTTGGGTTTGTAGCCGATTTGGTTTTTGGACCTCGGGGAGAAGATGCGGTGTTTGCTTCTGCCGCACCCAGTAATATCGTAAACCAATTATATGTTTACTGGAACGTTTCAGACGCAGTTACTTTAACTATGGGAAATTTCAATACTTTTCTGGGTTATGAGGTAATCTCTCCAGCGGCCAACTTCAATTATTCTACTTCGTATATGTTTTCTTACGGACCATTTTCTCACACCGGGATAAGAGCTGATTTCACCATTGATGATAACTGGAGCGCAATGCTGGCTGTAATGAATCCCACAGATTGGACCGAATTTAATCCTTACGGAAAATATTCTTTCGGCGGCCAACTTGGCTATTCAACCGGGGAAGGTAGTGCTTTTTTGAACCTAATTTATGGGGAACAAATGCCCCTCTCAGATGAAGCTACTTTTCAAATAGATTTAACTACCGGATGGGATTTTAGCGATGCCTTTTATTTGGGATTAAACACCACTTATAATACTACTGATGGAGAAGGGTTTTATGGTGCAGCTGTTTATCCACAAATCCAGACTTCAGAGAATTTTGCTATTGGTTTAAGAGCAGAATATTTTAAAGAATTAGAAGACGGTGGGCCGGTTTATGGTGCAGATGCCGAAGCATTGGACTTCACCCTTACCGGAAGTTATACTCTTGGAAGCCTTACCCTTAAACCTGAATTACGTTTAGATAAAGTATCTAATACAGCATCACCGGTGTTTTTAAATTCAGATTTAGAAGGAACCGATAATCTTTCATCTTTTGTGCTAGCTGCGATTTATGCTTTTTAAAACAAATATTTGATTTTTTGATACCTGTTGAAATAGTTGTTTCAAAATGATTATCAGGTGGGAAATTAACAACAAATAAATTACAATTATTAGCATAGAAAGGATTATGCAGTAAAAGATCAACAAATTGGAATCACCCTCCGGTATCCTTAAGTCTGAATACCGTCCGCCGGAGTTGGTGGTTTCGTAGTTACTAAATTATACGTTTCAACACTCGTGAGCATCAGCAGTTTTTTCCTGAATTAACCTTCAGCTTTATAATATTTTGCTTCTCCCAGGTATTCCCTGATTTTGTCGTTATAAGTTTCACTTAATTTAAGGTCTAAAATACCCTCAATCTCATATAAAGCTTCCATATCGTCAAATCCGGTTTTTAATAAATCTTCAAGATATAAAAGGGCGGTTTCGTGATCGCCATCGTGACCCGCAATTTTAATGATGTTTAAATAAGCCTCAGGATCTTCCTTATCAAATATAGTTCTAAGTACACTAACAAACACTTTAGAACGCGGTGTGGCCTGGGAATTCACATACCCATCGTAATAATTTTTGCTAAGATTATCTAGAAAACCTTGCAGCCTGCTAGCCATTTTTTGTTTAGGTCCGCTAAACTTTTCTTCGTTTTTCTTTAAATCTTCTACCTGGGCAGCCCACCAGCCCACATTTTCGAAATTTGAAGTCACCACATCGGTTTCCATATAATAAATATATTCTTCCTGTTTAGCTTCTTCAGATGCTGCTACATTTCGGTAATCCCTTCTCTGCTCTTTAAAGGCTTTATTCCTTCTTATATTTCTTATTTGATCGCGCAAATCTACGTCTATATCAAAATCTTCATACTTATCTTCTATTTGCTTAAGTTTTTCGAAAGCCTGGTAATAATTCCTGGTACGCCTTAAAACTTCGGCATATTCTACTTCAGCATCAAAAAGTGATTTTACTAAATTTAAATCTTTAGTCCTTTTACCTTCTTTCATCGCATTCAGGGTAAAGCCGGCTACCGCATTCCTAATTACATCCACATCTGGCCACTCTACATCTTCTTCACAGGTATAATAATTTATTTCCGTTGGAAAGTTTTTACTGTCCAGGTAGTTTTCAATTTCCTCTAAAACGAACATAGAATTATTACTATCGCAAGCCAACGCACTAAACATAAATTTATTATTGATATTTAAATATTCGGTATTTATCCAGGCATTTTCTACCGCCAATACTCCTGAAACGTTATTGTAAAGAAAAGGCAGTGCCGTAGCCAGTTGGCCGCCGGCTGAAAGACCCGCCACGTAAACCTGTTTGCGATCTATAGACAGCATCCCGTCTACCTGGTTAATAAAGGGAGCTACTTTGTCCAGGTTATTTTTTAAAGAATCTTGTTTTAAATTTAAATTAGAAGAGGCAATTATATAAGACTGTTCTTCGGCTACTGTTCTAAAAAGCTGGGTGGTTGCTCTTCCCCGGCCTTCGTGATCAAAAACAAAGATTACCGGCCATTGTTCCTTTTGATTAAAATTTTGTGGCAGATAAATTGTAAAACTACTCGCCGTGGTATCGGCAGTTGGTATAGAATCTACAATTTTACCAAGAGGAAGTTCTATTTCTTGCGCATTGCCATATTGAAAAATAAAAGTAAAAAGCAATATTAAAATTGGTATCCTTTTCATCATAATCTTAAATAATTAATATAAATATAAGCATAGATATCAAAGATCGTGCATAAAAAAGCCCTCATCATAGATGAAGGCTAAATAATTATATAGGTGAGATAGATTCTATTTTTTTATTCGTTGTAATCTCATTTGGTCTTTTCTAAAAAACAAACGCGCAACTAAAGAGACTACTAATAAGTCTGCAAAGATTAAAAACAACACCCTCACTACTTCAATACCGGCAAAATTTAATCCGGAAAATCCTATCGCACCGGTTAATGCCGCTACGATTAGATATAATGTACTATACTTTCTCATAATGTAATTTCCTTTTTTTTTGTAAAAATAGCTATAGTATAGTCGTCATGGTATTAACAAAATTACAATTTGCTATACTTTAACTAAAACAAAATTTGAATTAAGAATTTCGTTAAAAACAGGTGAAAAAGTAAAAGGATTTAACGAATTTCTGCATTTTAAATATTAAAAATTAGCGAGTCTAAAATTTGAAGAAAGGAAAGTATTAAAAATTAAGTTTATTTTATTTTACTCTTATTTATAGCTGCAAAATCTACTACCTGGGAAAGCACAATATGGGTTTTGGTTTCTCCATAAGTAATAAGTTTATCAATAAATTCTTCCAGATGAACCTGATCCCGAAGAACAACTTCCATAATTATATTTTCATTACCTGTAATGCGATAACAATTATTAACTTCTTTAAATTCTTTTACTTTTTCTAAAAATGGTTTTAATCTACCCATAAAAGCCCTAAGCGTAATAATTGCTTTTAACTGGTAACCTGCCCTATGATAGGAAATTTGGGTTTTATAGCCTTTTATAATCCCGGCATCTTCCATTTTTTTTACCCGCTCAGCTACTGCCGGGGAGCTTAAACCTACTTCCCTACCAATTTCGGCAAAAGAATATCTGGCATTTTCCTGCAATCGTGTTAAGATTGCCCAGTTAAGTTCATCTACATGCATATTAAAGTTTTTAAATATAAATACCTTAATTTTAAAGGTAAAACCTCTAATTGAAATTAAAACACAAAGATAGACTATTTAATTTCTCATTAATTTTATGCTGAAATTAAATAAAAATGGCTCAGGCTTTCCCTAATAATACATATCACATGCCGGTTTACCGGAAAGCGCTGGAAATCTTTAAACTTTCCAGGGCAATGGCGGTGCATTTTACCCAGGATAAGCACGTTGTGGAAATGGGATTTTCAGCCTGCCCTAAAGACCGTTATGCAGGAGACCTTGTATCTGAATCGCTTCAACTTGCTCCCGGTATAGCTTCAGTGGCTACAGCAAAAAGTTCTGGTTCCCGTTTAGAACGAATTAGAAATATTAGGAAAGCGAGTAAAAGTCTACAATTACTCTGTAAAAATCTAGAATTTTCAGGAGCTAAAGAACATGAATTTCTAAATTTACTTAAGAAAGAAATTCATATTTTCGATAAGATGATTGCAGACTGGATTCAACAAATTAGAAAGGTGTAAGCTTCAAATTTAGAAGAAAGCGATTTTAATCCCTTCAATAAGCATATTGGTTCCTATAATTGCTATTATTAGTCCCATTATTTTTTCAATCACAATAATCTTATTTTGTCCAATAAACCGCACCAGGTAATCACTGGAAATAAATGCCAGGTGGTTTAAAACCATAATTAATCCAAACATTGCTACAATAATCGCCATATCTACATAACTAGCGGTGGTAGTATAGTTCATGGCGGTTACAATAGTTCCCGGCCCGGCAAGAATTGGAATTGCCAGTGGAGAAATTGAGATCCCTTCGTTGAAATCAATTTCGGTTTGGTTATCAATACTTGATTGCTGCGCCCTAATCATTTCAAAACCTACAAAAAACACAAGGATTCCCCCGGTAATTTTAAAGGCAGGAATTGTGAGACCAAAAAGTTGAAAAATGTATTTTCCCAACAGAATAAATCCTGTAACAATTACGAATGCGGTGAAAGTCGCTTTTTTAGAAATAAAACGCTTTCTTTTTCCATCGGCCTGTTTGGTAAGGCTAAGAAATATAGGAATATTCCCCACGGGATTATTAATCGCGAAGAATGCGGTAAACGCACCTATGGCATATAACCAGATATTTTCCATAGATTTAAATTTTTGGCACTTACGAAGTTACAGGTTAAATTTTAGAAGCTGCAAAACTAATCTGAATTTTAGCGCTGCCCAATAAAAAAGATAAAAATTTTAAAGCACCTTAAAACCTTGCAATTAAAATATCACTTTTTTAGAAGATTGAAGGAATAACCGGGTTGGTTCATGGAATGATATTATTGAAATCCTGAGATAAAATTATTCATAAATTAAAAATCCCAATGAGGCTTTCGCCCATTGGGATGATTTATCAATAAATCTATAATATTAAAGCCGTGATCGCCAGGCTCATCACTTCATTTAAAAAAACATTTCGAAAGTAATTCAGTTCTTTAGATCCCGATATCGCTGCGCTCATCGGGATAAGCGATTCGCACACATTCCCAAAGCTTTTCGCTTTGAGAATGTGGCTCTCTGCTTACATATTTCTTCTATACTGCCCGCCTACCTCAAACATAGCCTGGGTTATTTGGCCCAAAGAGCAAACTTTGGTGGCTTCCATTAATTCTTTAAAAATGTTTTCATTTTTAATAGAGGCCTCTTTAATTTTCTCTAAAGCTGCTTCAGCTGAATCTTCTTTTGCTTTGTGCAGCGTACGCAAAGTTTTTAACTGATGCTGCTTCTCCTCTTCCGTAGCTCTAATCACTTCACCCGGAGTCACCGTTGGCGAACCGGTAGAACTTAAAAAGGTATTTACCCCAATAATAGGATAATCGCCATTATGCTTTAAAGTTTCATAATGCAAGCTTTCCTCCTGGATTTTTCCACGTTGATACATGGTTTCCATTGCGCCAAGAACCCCACCTCTTTCTGTAATTCTATCGAATTCAGTTAAAACGGCTTCCTCCACAAGATCGGTTAGTTCTTCGATAATAAAAGAACCCTGAATTGGATTCTCGTTTTTCGCAAGTCCTAGTTCTTTATTGATAATTAACTGAATAGCCATCGCTCTTCTTACCGAAGCCTCGGTAGGCGTTGTGATCGCTTCATCATAGGCATTGGTATGTAGCGAATTACAGTTGTCATAAATCGCATAAAGTGCCTGAAGCGTAGTTCTAATATCGTTAAAGTCTATTTCCTGGGCGTGTAAAGACCTACCTGAAGTTTGAATATGATATTTCAGCATTTGCGCCCTTGGGTTTGCACCGTATTTGTGCTTCAAAGCTTTAGACCAAATTTTACGTGCGACCCTTCCAATAACCGCGTATTCAGGATCTATTCCGTTAGAAAAGAAGAACGAAAGATTTGGACCAAATTTGTTAATATCCATTCCCCTGCTTAAGTAATATTCCACGTAAGTGAAACCATTGGCCAGGGTAAAAGCTAACTGTGTAATTGGATTTGCACCGGCTTCAGCAATATGATATCCGGAAATTGAAACCGAATAAAAGTTCCTTACTTTTTCTTTAATAAAATGTTCCTGCACATCCCCCATTAAACGCAAAGCGAATTCCGTAGAAAAGATACAGGTATTTTGCGCCTGGTCTTCTTTTAAAATATCAGCTTGTACGGTTCCACGAACCACGCTAATAGTTTTCTCTTTTATGTCCTCGTAAACCTCTGCCGGCAGAACCTGGTCTCCGGTAAGTCCTAAAAGCATTAATCCAAGCCCATCGTTTCCTTCGGGTAGCTCACCGCGATAAACGGGACGATCTAGATCACGATCATCATAAAGCTCTTTATATTTTGCTTCAACTTTATCCTCCAGGCCGTTTTCTTTAATGTATTTCTCACATTGCTGATCTATGGCTGCATTCATAAAGAAACCAAGCAACATTGGCGCCGGTCCATTTATTGTCATACTTACCGATGTCATAGCATCTGCGAGATCAAAGCCGGAATAGAGCTTTTTAGCATCATCCAAACAGCAAATAGAAACCCCGGAATTTCCAATTTTTCCATAAATATCGGGACGTTCATCTGGATCGTTTCCGTAAAGCGTTACCGAATCAAAAGCGGTAGAAAGCCTTTTTGCGGGTAAGCCCATACTAACGTAATGAAATCGGCGGTTGGTACGTTCTGGCCCACCTTCCCCGGCAAACATTCTTGTAGGATCTTCGCCCTGTCTCTTAAACGGATAAAGCCCAGCGGTATATGGAAATTCTCCCGGAACATTTTCCTGAAGGCACCATTTTAAAATATCGCCCCAGGCTTTATATTTTGGAAGTGAAACTTTTGGAATTTGTGTATGGGAAAGCGACTCGGTATGTGTATCTATTTTTATCTCTTTATCGCGAACTTTAAAGGAATAAACAGGTTCTACATATTTATTAACCTTCTCCTGCCAGCTCTGTATCACTTCCCAGTTATAGGGATCTAAATCCATTTTTACACGATCAAATTCTGCAAAAAGAAGTTTTAGAAAATCCTTTTGAGAATCTTCGGCAAACTCATTTATTTCTTCCTGGTTAATGCCGTGCTTTTCTAAATATTTAGATTGATTGTTTGTCATTTCCAAACCAGAAACCGACTCGATAGTTTTAAAAACTCCGTAAAGTTTTTGTGCTACCTCAGCCTGGTTTGCGGCTTTCTCGTCGTAACTTCTATTATTTTCTGCAATTTCTGAAAGATAACGTGTTCGTTTCGGTGGAATTACGAAGATCTTTTCACTCATTTCTGCTGAAATCTCAAAGGTAGAATTCAGATCGGCTTTGGTTTTTTCAGCAATCTTATCCATAATTTGACGATATAGGGTGTTCATCCCCGGATCGTTAAACTGAGATGCGATGGTTCCAAAAACCGGAAGTTTTTCAGCGTCTTCATGCCATAATTGGTGATTTCGCTGGTATTGTTTTTTCACGTCACGCAAGGCATCCTGTGCACCACGTTTATCAAATTTATTGATCGCCACTAAATCAGCAAAATCAAGCATATCAATTTTCTCTAACTGCGTTGCTGCACCAAATTCTGGCGTCATCACATATAGAGCAACGTCAGAATGATCCATAATTTCAGTATCACTCTGTCCAATTCCGGAAGTCTCAAGGATAATTAAGTCAAATTCAGCAGCTTTTAGAACTTCAACGGCTTCAGCCACGTGTTTTGAAAGCGCCAGGTTAGATTGGCGGGTAGCTAGGGAACGCATATAAACGTGTTTATTGTTTATGGCATTCATCCTAATTCTATCTCCCAGCAAAGCGCCGCCGGTCTTCCTTTTAGAAGGATCTACTGAGATAATCCCGATATTTTTCTTTGGAAAATCACCTAAAAATCGGCGTACTAATTCGTCTACCAAACTAGATTTTCCGGAACCACCGGTTCCGGTAATTCCAAGAACAGGAATTTCGCTTTTATCTGTGTCTTCTCTTAAAGGTTCAAAATGCTTCAGAAAAGAATCGTGTTTATTTTCAGCAAGGGAAATTAGCCTTGAAATAGTATTTACATTCTTATTTTTTAAATCTTCAGCAACAGATTTTTCTTCAACCAAATCGCGAGTTTCAGTATCTACCCGCTTCACCATATCATTGATCATTCCCTGGAGTCCCAATTCACGACCATCATCTGGCGAGTAAATTCGGGTTATCCCGTAATCCATCAATTCCTTAATTTCTTCAGGAAGAATTACTCCGCCACCACCGCCAAAAATAGCGATATGACCGGCGTTTTTCTCCTTAAGCAAGTCGTGCATATATTTAAAATACTCGGTGTGACCTCCCTGATAGGAAGTCATTGCGATAGCCTGGGCATCTTCCTGGATAGCGCAATTCACCACCTCGTCTACACTACGGTCGTGACCAAGGTGAATTACCTCAACTCCCGTAGATTGGATGATTCGGCGCATAATGTTTATAGCCGCATCATGCCCATCAAAAAGCGAAGCTGCGGTAACGATTCTTATTTTATTTTTAGGCGTATATGGTTTTTGTTGTTCCATTTGTAATGATATCGTGTTTTTGGTACTGCAATTTACGAAAATTGTAATTCTCAAGAGCCTTCTGTGATATTAATATAATTCTAAAATCAGGCCTAATGAAACAGCCCAAAATGCTTAATTTTATCTTTTAAAATCCTGCTATGTCAAAAATTACGCTTCTTATACATTGCCCTGACACTTCAGGAATTATTGCTCACGTTACCTCCTTTTTTTATAAAAAGCAGGGCAATATTATTTATATAGATCAATATGTAGATGTAGAAAATACTGTTTTCTTTATGCGTCTGGAATGTGAGTTTAATGCGGAAACCAATATTAGCGCCACCAAAGAAGAATTTAAGGAAACTGTTGCTGAAAAATATAATATGTCCTGGGAAATGTATTCAGACAATACACTACCCAGAATGGCCGTTTTTGTTTCTAAATACGACCATTGCCTGTATGATATTTTAAGCAGATATAAATCAAACGAACTAAAAGTATTTATACCATTAATTATTAGCAATCATAAAGACCTTGAGCAGGTAGCCCAAAATTTTGGAATTCCGTTTCATCATATTCCTGTAACTGCCAAGACAAAAGAAAAAGCTGCTGAAATCCAGCTTGAATTGCTTCAAAAAGAAAAAGTAGATTTTATTGTCCTGGCCAGGTATATGCAGATAATACCAAAGTCTTTAATAGCAAGTTTTCCCAATCGAATCATTAATATTCACCACTCATTCCTGCCTGCATTTGCCGGAGCCAAACCATATCACCTGGCCTACAAACGAGGTGTAAAAATAATTGGAGCTACCAGTCATTACGTAACTGAAGAGCTAGACGCTGGCCCTATAATTGAACAGGATATTACACGCATTTCACATAGCCATTCAATTAAAGACCTTATTTTAAAAGGAAGAGACCTGGAAAAAATTGTCTTAGCCAAAGGAGTAAAATATCATATTGAAAGAAAAACCCTGGTTTTCAATAACAAAACTATAGTTTTTATTTAACAGCTGTTTTCTCGGCCAATCGGTTTCTTTGCAAAAATGGTACATTTGCAAAAAAGCATTCTATGAAAAAGATTACTCTCATTTTAAGCATATTTATTTTCTCCTCCTGTGCTGAATTACAAACTATAGCCGAAAATTACCCGCAAGCAGGCGTTAGCAATACCGAAATAGCTTCAGGTTTGCGCCAGGCTTTAGACATGGGAATTGAAAAGCAAGTCACAAAACTTACGGAGGAAAATGGGTTTTACAACAATAAACTGGTAAGAATTACTTTGCCGGCAGAACTGCAAAAGGTAGACAAAACCCTTCGTGATATTGGGCTGGACGCTTTAGCAGATCAAGGCTTAAAAGTATTAAACAGGGCTGCTGAAGAAGCAGTTAAAGAAGCCACTCCAATTTTTGTAAATGCCGTTAAAGAAATCACGTTTAATGATGCGCGAAATATACTATTAGGCCAGGATAACGCCGCTACAATGTATCTTACCGGTAAAACCGAAAAGCCTCTTTACAGCAAATTCAATCCTGTTGTAACCAATTCCCTGGAGAAAGTAGGTGCTACTGAAGTATGGACCAATATTATAAACCGATATAACAGTTTACCGCTAACCAACAATGTTAATCCAGACCTGGCCGATTATGTAACCAATGAAGCTTTAAATGGTGTTTATACAATGATCGCGGTTGAAGAAAAAGAAATAAGAGAAAAGGTTTCTGCAAGGACTACAAATCTTTTACAACGAGTATTCGCACTGCAAGACAACCAGTATTAAAAGGGCATCTCTAATATTTTAACATTTAAAGCCTGAAAGAAAGATTTTTTACATGAACATTAACGCCGACTTAGCAATCCTTTGCGGTGTTGGCTCCTATCTTTGCATCAAAGACGAAAACAAAATTATGTTCAAAATCTTTGAAACAAAATCTACAGAAGAATGCCTGTGTGATAAGTATACTCACCTTATGCACAAAGCTTACAAGTTGGCGCTTACCGATAAAGAGGAAAGTGACCGGTTGAACGCTCGTGCAAAATCTATTCTAAGGGAACTTCGAAGAATGAATTATGATAAAATAGATTATTAACTTCTAAGCGTTTTAAAATAATCTATTGCTCCTACCAAACTTGACCCGTACCAGCTAAAATATTCCCCATCTACCAGTTGAATTTCAATATTTAATTCTGAAAAATATTCTTTATGCTTTTCCTCGAACGGAAATGGTTCAGAGGAAAGCAATAATAAATCAGGGTTTTTAGCCTTTAATTCTTCAAGAGTGGTTTCTGGATACCTTGATTCCCTGAACACATTTTCAAACTTATTCAGTTTTAAAAGTTCATCTATAAAAGTGTCTTTTCCAGCAACCATTAAAGGTTTTTTCCAAATAAAATATGCTACTTTTTTTACCGGTTTATCCTGAAGTTTTTCCTGGAGAACCTCAATTTTTTCCCTAACGGAATTTACCATTGTTCCCACTAAAGCTTCTTTCTGAAAGATCTCACCGTATTGATGCATCAATGTAAAAGCATCTTCAATTTTTACAATATCTGAAACGTGTACGGGAGCAATTTCTTCCAACTCCTCTACCATTTCTTTGGTATTCTCCTCTTTATTACAGAGAATAATATCTGGCTCTAAAGCTTTGATTTTTTCAATCTTAACCTGCTTGGTACCGCCTACGATGGTTTTGGTTTTCCGAAGATATTTTGGATGAACGCAGAATTTAGTAATGCCTACCAGCTTATCCTCCAAACCTAAGTCTACCAGAAGTTCGGATTGACTTGGCACTAAAGAAATGATTCTTTTTGGAACGTTGGGAAGGGAAATCTTTCTTTGTAATTGATCCTTATCTTCCATGTTAGAATTTTAAAGTTTACTCAACTCTTCAGCCATTTGCTGCTGAAGTACTTCAGCTTTGGCTCCTGCTATTTCAGCGAAATTTGAAGATTCTGAAGCATAAATAATCTTTCGGGAAGAATTTACTAAAAGACCAACATTTTTCGTCATTCCGTATTTGCAAACATCTTCAAGTTTTCCGCCCTGGGCACCAACACCAGGTACTAACAAGAAATTTTCAGGAATAATCTCCCTTATTTCTTTTAGAAATTCAGCTTTAGTCGCTCCCACAACGTACATCAAATTCTCAGAATTTTTCCAGGTTTTTGAGGTTTTCAGGACTTTTTTATAAAGTTCTTCGCCATCAATTTGCTGAGTTTGAAAATCGAAAGCACCTTCATTAGAAGTTAAAGCCAGTAAAATTGCCTGCCGATTATCAAATTCCAGAAACGGCTCTACTGAATCCTTACCCATATAGGGCGCTACCGTTACCGAATCAAAACCGAGATCCTGGAGAAAAGTTTTAGCATACATTCTGGAAGTATTACCAATATCGCCACGTTTGGCATCAGCAATGGTATATATTTCGGGATATTCGTGGTGAAGGTAATTGATTGTTTTTTCTAAAGCCTGCCAGCCTTCAACTCCATTAGCTTCATAAAAAGCGATATTAGGCTTATAAGCCACGCAAAATTTATGAGTTGCGTCTATTATGGCTTTATTGAATTCAAAGATAGGATCGTCTTCAGACAATAAATAGGTGGGAATCCTATCTATATCCACATCAAGTCCCACACATAAAAACGATTGCTTTTTAAAGATCTGTTCAGTTAATTCTTGTGGGGACATAGGTTAGTTTTTTGTAATTAATATGATTCAAAATAAAAAGAAAATTCCGCTTTCGCGGAAAGTAATTCTTAAAATAAAACTCGAGGCTATTGAAAACATATAAAAATCGTCATTCTGAATTCATTTCAGAATCTAATTAGTTAATATCTCAAACAAGTTAGAAGCTGAAACAAGTTCAGCTTGACGATAATAGGCACCTCCGAAATTGTTAAAATATATCTGAATTTTCCTTAAGCTTCTCTGTATTTTCTACAAATCGCAATTCGTCCAGTATTTTCTGGATATCCCCATTAATGATATTTGAAAGATCATAAAGAGTAAGGTTTATACGGTGATCTGTAACCCTTCCCTGGGAATAGTTATAGGTTCTAATTTTCGCACTACGGTCACCACTGGAAACCATAGAGTTTCTTTTGGCAGCATCGGCTTCCTGCTTTTTAGCAAGTTCCATCTCGTATAAACGGGAACGTAATACTCTAAAAGCTTTCTCCTTATTCTTATGCTGTGATTTTTGATCCTGGCACTGTGCAACCAATCCTGTAGGCTCGTGAGTTAATCTCACGGCAGAATAAGTAGTGTTTACCGATTGCCCACCGGGACCGGAAGAACAGAAATAATCTATTCTTACTTCTTTTGGATCTATTTCTACATCAAATTCTTCAGCTTCAGGTAGTACCATTACGGTAGCTGCAGAGGTATGCACACGCCCCTGTGTTTCGGTTTGTGGCACACGTTGTACACGGTGTACACCGGCTTCAAACTTCATTGTACCATAAACATCTTCACCAGAAACTTCAAAAATCATTTCTTTAAATCCGCCGCTGGTACCTTCGCTATAATCTACAATATTATGCTTCCAGCCTTTGCTTTCTACATATTTGGTATACATTCTATAAAGATCTCCGGCAAAAATACTAGCCTCATCACCACCGGTACCGGCCCTAATTTCTATTACCACGTTCTTGGCGTCGTCTGGATCTTTAGGAACCAGCATCATCCTAATCTTTTCTTCCAGCTTTGGCACTTCCTTTTCGGCTTCTTCCAACTGCATTTTGGCCATTTCGGTCATTTCCGCATCGCTGCCATCGGCAATAATTTCTTTGGCTTCTTCAATATTATTGGTGAGTTCCAAATATCTTTCGCGCTCATCCATTAAAGCCCTAAGATCTTTATATTCTTTATTTAATTCTATGTATCGCTTTTGATCTGAAATCACATCGGGCTGAATAATAAGATCATTCACCTCATCAAAACGCTGCTTTACTATATTAAGCTTCTCAATCATATAATCACACTGATTTTAGGAAAACAAATTTACGATAAATTGGGCGAATTATAAGATTGAAAAAAGAATTGTAAATTGAAACGATCTTACAACTTTTATGATAAGCAAAACCAGGGCAATATTTTATTTTTACCGACAATTTATTTTGGGGTCTATTTTATTGAATTTCTTTTTCCTGTTTTTCGGAAACCCTGTAGTATTTATCGTATTATTCAAACTTTTTATTGGGGGCCTTATATTCTATTTATATAAAACTACTTACAAACACCAGCTTTACTTTTACCAAAACCTTTCCCTTAGCAGTATAAAGCTATTTATATTAAGCTTACTTATAGATTTTATTTTCATCATAATCTCTGCCGGAATTTATTCTCTGATAATATGATCTTCGAAATTGATAATGTTGAACTCTATTTCGCCGAAAAGCAAATTCTTAACGGAGTTTACTTAAAGGCTGAAACAGGAAAAGTTACCGGAATACTTGGTGCAAATGGCTGCGGGAAGAGTAGTTTGCTCAACATTTTCTTCGGAAGTCTTCAGCCCAGGCACAAATTGATTAGAATTGATAAAAAACCTTACCTGAAGCCACTTTTTAAATACGGAATGGTAAACTATTTACCGCAACAAAATTTTATTCCGCCCAAAATGAAAATTGAAACCTGCTTTCAACTTTTTAAAGTAGATCTAAAGGAATTTTTAAAGATTTTCCCTGAATTTAAGGCCACAAAAAACAATAAAATGCGAGAGCTTTCAGGTGGACAACAACGTGTAGTAGAAATTTATATTTGCCTAAATAGCAGAGCTAAACTTATTCTTCTAGACGAACCATTTTCGCATCTTTCGCCATTGTATGTAGAGAAAATTAAACATTTACTTCAAAAATTAAAGAAAGAAAAAGCCATAATTATTACCGACCATATGTATCGGCATATTTTGGATTCCAGCGATGAGATTTATCTTCTAAAAAATGGCAGTACACAGCTTATTAAAGAGGAAAAAGCTTTGGAAGATTATCAATATTTAAGAGTTGGTACGTTTTAGATTTATAGCCTAAAAAAACAGAAAATTTTAATTTAAGCTTTCTTCAACTTAAAGATTATACTTCAGCATCCACCCCCTCAATGTAGTTGAATTCTAAAGGTTTCATCCAGAAAAGAATAATTAAACCAAGGCTAAAAATATGAAGAAATCTATCGGGGTAATAAAATACGGGCATATCTAAATAGAAGGCAATAAAGAAATTCACATCAGAGAGGGCCAGGAAAAGTGCAGCCAGCAAAAAATAGGAACTTTTTTTGTTGCTGTACCTATTATTATAAGTAATTGCTGTTCCAACCAACATCATCGTTAGAATGGTAAAGCCCAAATAGGCCGGATCAAAATAATCGTACAAATGAACTTCTGGGACCATATCTAAGAGTTCAAACAATAAATAAATATTGATACCTACCACGGCCAAACCCAGAAACAGTTCAAAAAACCTAAATTTTATAGCCCTAATTTTAGGAAAAACAATTAAAATCAACGCAAAGAAAATCGAAGATCTGGAAATAAAAGTTATAAAATTAAAGATTTGATTTTCGTAAAAAAGGAGCGCTATATCGCAAATCCAAAAGGAAAATAATACGCAATGAATTTTAGATTTAAAAGCCTGGAAAGACAAACTCCATAAAATAAAATACGAAGATGTTGCGACCCTTACCCACCTGCTGGCTTCTTCAGTAAAAAAATAGAGACTAAGTAAATTGAGTATAACCCAAACAACGGTTGAGGCAAAAACAAATTTGGAGTTATATATATTCAATTTATTCGCCAATAGGGTATATTTTTAGAGGTAAGTAAAGAAACCTTAAAAACTTAGCTTGAAATTCTATGCAATCTATACTTTTCAAAAAATCACTACTATCAATAAACTAGAAGAAGGTTTTAATACTCAAATTTTCCAAACTCACTGTTAATAGTAAGTTTCTTTTTATCTGCAGCTTCCACCCTACCAACAATTTGGGCATCTACATTAAAAGATTTAGAAATAGCGATAATCTCTTCGGCAATTTCAGGATTTACATAAAGCTCCATACGGTGGCCCATATTAAAAACCTGGTACATTTCTTTCCAGTCGGTTTTGCTTTCTTGCTGAATGAGTTTGAAAAGTGGTGGCACCTCAAACATATTGTCTTTAACAATATGCAAATTATCTATAAAGTGAAGAATTTTGGTTTGGGCACCTCCACTGCAATGCACCATCCCATTAATTTCTTTATTGCTGAATTTAGAAAGTATCTTCTTAATAATTGGTGCGTAAGTTCGGGTGGGAGAAAGCACTAATTTCCCAGCGTCTAAAGGTGAATTTTCAACCTTATCGGTTAAAGATTTAGTCCCGGAATAGATCAAATCTTCAGGAATATCGTTATCAAAACTTTCAGGATATTTTTCGGCTAAAACCTTAGAAAAAACGTCGTGGCGTGCAGAAGTAAGTCCGTTACTACCCATTCCGCCGTTATACTCTTTTTCGTAAGAAGCCTGGCCGGAAGAAGATAAACCAACAATTACATTTCCGGGTTTAATATTGGCATTATCAATTACGTCAGATTTTTTCATCCTGGCGGTTACGGTAGAATCTACAATAATAGTTCTTACAAGATCGCCAACATCGGCAGTTTCGCCACCGGTAGAATGAATCTCAACGCCGAAGTCTTTTAACTCGGTAATCAATTCTTCGGTTCCATTAATTATTGCTGAAATTACCTCACCCGGAATTTTATTTTTATTTCGCCCAATTGTGGAAGACAACATAATATTATCTACAGCGCCCACACAAAGCAGATCGTCTATATTCATAATTAGTGCATCTTGCGCAATGCCTT